>NZ_JBFAQM010000008.1:0-219940 GCF_040677315.1 Actinoplanes sp. NPDC049316
GAAGATCATGGAAGGTTACAAGCCTCCCGAGATCAATAGCTGGGCGCTCACTGGACGTCACGTACACGAAGAGGACGGTGAGAAAACTCGATCAGCGCGCAGCCGCGCCCGTAACGCCGGCGCACCTCCCGAGCAATCGACGACTTGCCACTACCGGAATTGCCGCGAACGACGAGAAGGCTCGGCGTGCTCATCGCGACCGCGCAGGACCGACGCCGGTGGCCGCGGGGCCGGTCCAGGAGAGGTTCGTTGGCTGCTGGCCGGTCTCGATGTACTCCCGGATCGCGCGGATAGCCGCCCCAGGCGTGACAAGGGCCCGGTCAGCAGGAACCTGGATGGGTGGATAGTCGGTGCACTCAGTCACCAACAAGGGGCTGTGGTGCGCTGTCACGCCCGGCTCGACAGCTGTCTGCTTCGTGGGCAGCCACTGCACGGCGGCGCGGCCGGACTCGACATCAAGGTCAACACGCAGAGGCGAGTCGTCGCGTTGATCGGTGGGTAGAGGTCCCCACCACGACGTGAACCCGTGACCGCCGTGCGGGAAGACCCTGCTGAGCGTGTCGTAAACCAGCGCCTCGGCGTCATCCGGCGAGTCGACCGTCTCAGTATGGATGTCCCACCAAGCGCGGGCGGCGTGCCCGATCGGCTCGGATGGAGCGCTGAAGGCGGTCATCGTTCTATCCCTTCTCCGGTGCCACGGTACGTACGGTACGGCCTGAGGTCACCGCCGCCGTACCGGACATACACGTGTAATACCTTGCCTGGCGGCATCATCTTCGGCAGGGAGACGTCGCAGCCGTACGGTCCCTGGCAGGGCTCGTTATTGATAACCAAGCTGGCTTCCTTGATCCATGAGCGGCGCAACAGTGCTGCTGCTTGTCCCTCGGCGTGATCGACGGATACCGGTCGGAACCGTCGCTTCAGCCCTTCCAAGTTCGCGGGGCGTCGGCCACTCGACACGGGGTGCGACGCTCCGCCAGGCGCTACGAGAAATCCCTCAGTTGGGTCACGAGGCTGACGCGGTGGCAGCCTTTCCGCGAGCTCCTGCAAACGCGGACCCGCTGGCGGCGGCCTGGAACCGTTCCTACCGTCCGCCTCACCGCTGTCCGAGGATGGCCGGCTGCCGTCAGCTGGCCCCTCGCCGAGGTGGAAGCCGAGCTGGGAACCGTATCCCTGATAGCGTTCGATTGCCGCGGCGATCGTGTCGCTGGCCTCTGACGCCGCTGTCGCCGCGCCGGCCAAGGCTGAAGCACTGGCATGGATCTCTGGTCGTTCGGCGCTCACCGCGACGGCACGCAGACGGTCTTGCGCGTGAGACAAGGTTCGTCCGGCGGAAGCAATACCGGCGCGTGCCTCGGCCAGCGCAGCGAGCGCGGCGCGGATCTGAGCGGCTACCTCACTGGCGATGCTCATGGATGTACCGATTCGACGTGGTCACGGGGCCAGGAGCGAGCGGAAGGACGTCCATCGTTTTCGGGCAGAGCGCCGCTGCGGCTATGCCGTGCGGGTCAGTCGAATAGCGTCGCTTGCGGCTCCTTCGTGACCAACACCGTCGGCACCGTCTTCCCCTTTGCGTGCAGGCGTGGTTCGGCGAATCCCCCGAAGGGCTCTGTCCCCGTTTTTTTCGTGTTCTGCCGAGCAAACGCAGTGGTCAAGGTGGGCACCTGGAACCGGCGAAGTCAAGTGGCCAGCGGCGGCCCGCAACAGTGGTCTTGCGGGCGACACCGGCGTAGGCGGCGACCTGCTCCGGCGGAGTTGGTGTGCTGCCCGGTGGCGGGCGCCATTGGCTGGCGACAACAAGGCCCGGTGCGACGAGGTCAAGACCATCGAAGAAGCGTTGGGCCTGCTGATAGGTGCGGCTGGTGAAGTCACCGCGGCCGGGAACACTGGTCAGCGCGGCGGCGGTTGCCGGGGGCAGGAGCTCTGCGGTGGCGTGCGACAGCACGAGGTAGCTGCCCGGCGCCAGTCGGTCGAGCAGAGTTTCGACGATGGAGTAGGGGTCGTCGTGTTCGGTGAGGAAGTGAAGGACGGCGACGAGGAGCAGCGCGACCGGTTGGGTGAGGTCCAGGGTGCGCTTGAACGCAGGGGCGTCGAGGATGGTCACTGGGCGTTTGAGGTCGGCGTCGATGTAGTCAGTGCGTCCGTGAGGGTGGCTGGTGAGCAGCGCGCGGGCGTGGGTGAGGACGATGGGGTCGTTGTCCACGTAAAGGACCCGCGCGTCCGGCGCGACCGCTTGGACGACTTCGTGGGTGTTGTCGGCGGTGGGTAGGCCGGTGCCGATGTCGAGGAACTGGCGGATGCCGGCCTCGGCAGTTAGCCACCGCACTGCGCGGTGCAGGAATCGGCGGTTCTCGATGGCGGCGGTGCGGATGTGCGGGAAGATCTTTTCGATGGCGTCGCCGGAGGCGCGGTCAGCGGCAAAGTTGTCTTTACCGCCGAGCCAGTAGTTGTAGCGACGTGCGGGATGCGCTACGCCTGTGTTGATGTTGGGTGCCGGCGGCTCAGGGGACACAGAGGGGCGACCTTCCACGGATCCTAGGGACTGAACGGGTTGCCGGCGTGCCGCTGGACGCGCTGGTGCAAGCGCCTGGTCGGCGTGGTGGTCAGAATGCGGCGGTGGCGAGGTCACCGATCGCCGCGCGCACACCGAGCGCGACCTGCGGCACGGCGAAGAACCGCGATGTCGGCCCGGCCCGGACAGGAATCTGATCCGTGATGGCGCGCAGTATTTCCTCGGCTTCACTGGTGGAGTAGGGCAGTACAAGAACGCTGTGGAGGTTGAGCGCCCAGACCAGCGCGCACAGGGTGTCTACTGCCGGGTCGTCAAGGTCCCGGTACAGCCGGCGCACGAAGTCCGCGCGGATCCAGTTGGCCGCGTCGTCGTTGACCAGCCGATACCTCACGCTGCGCAGCGTGCGACGCTCCTCGTAGATGATCCCGCTGGCGACCAGCAGCGCGTGGACGCGTTCGGCGAACCGGGGGATCGGTTCGCGCAACACATCGGTGAGCAGCGGCGCCTTCGGCTGATCGCGGATGACCTCCAGCACGGCGGCCGTGACCGGGTCCGCGGGCTTACCGCGACCTTGGGGCAACACGCAGCCCTGATTGATGACCACGTGTGACTGCACGAGCAGGTCAGCCACCGTGGCCCCCGCCAGGCCAACGGCCAGCGCCCGGGCGTCGATACGCGGTTGCAGGTCGCGGGTTTCATCATGGCCGAGCAGCCACACCTGGTCACGCAGGGAGGCAATGTCGGCGAGCATTAGTGCACCCCCGCCGCGAGGTCACGCAGCCGCTGGTGGGCGCCGCGGTAGGGCTGCGCCCCGTCGAGCAGGTCCTTGCCGATGGCGGCGGCGATCGTGTAGTCGGTGTCGACGACGTTACCGACATGCGCTCGCCCGGCCTGCGATAGCAGCTGGTAGGCATCGAGGACATCGAGGCCGGTCAAGTCGCTGACCACGCCGACGAGGTCGGCGTGCGCCGCCCGGTAGGCGTCCTCGAGCGGGCGCGCTACACCGATCGACATTAGGTGCGTGTCGGTCTCCAGCCGCGGCCACGCGGTGGTGACGCCGGGGATGACCTCCACGGCGAGGGTGACGTCCATCGGGACCTCGACGGCCACCCCGCACAGCTCACCATCGCCTTGGCGGGCGTGCCCGTCACCCAGCGCGAGCAGGGCGCCGTCGACGTTGACGGGTAGGTACAGGGTGGTGCCGGCCTGCAGGAGCGGGGTGTCGAGGTTACCGCCGTGCGCACCGCAGGCGATCGACGCGCGGACTTCGCCGGCGGCGGGGGCGACGCCGACGGTGCCGAGCATCGGCGCGAGCGGCAGATCAACCGCGTATTCGCTGTTGCGCGCCGTGTACCGCACGGTGCTGTTGTGGGGGTCGATGGTGTACTGCCATACCCGCTCCTCCAAAGCCGGGTGCAGCATCGCGGTGGTGTGCGTGCCGGTCAGCGCGCCGAAGTGCGGGAAGGTGGAGGAGAACCCCACGGTGCTGGACGGTGTCAGGGAGAGCAGGTGCACGGCAAGGGTGTCACCCGGGCGGGCGCCGTCGACGTAGAAGGGCCCGGTGACCGGATTCAGGTACGGGAACTCACAGACGCGGCTGGGCAGATCATCGACACTGCGGACCTTGCCGGCGAAACAGTCCCAGGTCCGAACCCGCACCCGGGTCGCCGAGGGGATCGAGGCGATGGGTGCGCGTCCGCCGAACGTGTAACCCACTGTTTCAGCCGTGGCGTCGAAGACCTCCGGCTCAGCCATGGCGGCCCACCAGCCCCGTCGTGGCGTCCTCGACGGCGCCGGTGAGGGTGTCGGTGCCCAGGCCGGCCAGGTGCAGTCGCCGACCGGTCGCCACCATGGCCAGCAGCACGAGCACGCCCAGGGCGAGCCACGCCAGGCCGACGCGCTGCGCCAGGATGTTGGCGTGCACGATGATCCCGACCAGGATCACCACACCGAACAGCGGGAGGATCCACTGCCGCAGTGGCGGCCCGGCCACGGGGCCGAGGCGTCGGCGCCGGGCCAGCACCGACAGGTGCACGACAATGAAGCTCAGCAGTGCGCCGAAGTTCACCAGGCTCGCCATCAGGGTGATCCCGTCCGCCCGGGATGCCATGTACAACCCCAGGGCGAGCGACACCGCGGCGGTGAGCAGGATGCCGTTGGTCGGCACCGACCGTGCCACCGACACCTTCGCCAGAAACGCCGGGAGTTGCCGGTCGCGGGCCATCGCGTAGAGCAGGCGGCTGGTGGCGACCTGGGCGACCATGTTGTTCGCCAACCCCCACGCCAAAGCCGTGGCCAGGGCGGTCAGCGTGGCCAGCCACGGCCCAGCCGCGACCCGGGCGGTGTCAAAGAACGCCGTACCGTTGGGATCGCCGTCCGCGATCAGCGCCGCTGGATCCTCCACGAGCAGGGCAGCCAGGAACGTTTGGGCGATGAACACCAGGCCGGTCACGCCGAGAGCAGCGATCATCGCCCGGCTGACCTGTTTGGCGCCGCCCTTAGCGTCCTCCGCGAGCGTGGACAGCGCGTCGAAGCCCAGGAACGACAGGGTGGCCACCGACGCAGCGGTGGCGAGCACGCCGAGCTGGAACTGGCCGCTGGTGAAGATTGGCTCCCAGGAAAACCCGCGGCCGCGGCCCATGGCC
Source organism: Actinoplanes sp. NPDC049316 (assembly GCF_040677315.1). Lineage (NCBI taxonomy): Bacteria > Bacillati > Actinomycetota > Actinomycetes > Micromonosporales > Micromonosporaceae > Actinoplanes > Actinoplanes sp. NPDC049316. The sequence continues at coordinate 5,158 of NZ_JBFAQM010000008.1, forward strand.
AGCGCAACCACGGCTGCGACGATGTAGATCGCAAGGATGGCGAGCTGGCCGGCCAGGAAGATGTTGTTCGACAGCCGCGTGCTTTTGATCCCGAGCAGGTTCACCGCCGCGTTGGCGCAGACGAAGATGACGATCCAGCCCCAGACCGGCACTGCCGTGACGATCGAGTTCATCGCCACCGCTGCGATTAATGACAGCAGGCCCGGCACCAAGACGTAGTCGAGCAGGATCGTCCACCCAGCCAGGAACCCCACCCACGGTGCGATGGCCCGCCCCGCATAGGTGTACACCGAACCGGCCATCGGATAGGCCTGGGCCATAACACCGTACGACGACGCGGTGATCATCATCGCCACCATCCCGATCAGGTAGGCGAGGGCGACCATGCCAGCCGAGGCTTGGAACACCGAACCGAAGATCCCCATGGGAGCGATCACGACCATGTAGATCAGCCCGTATACCACTAGGTGACCGAAGCGCAGGGTGCGTCTAAGTTCCTGGCGGTAGCCGAACCGTTCCAGGCTCGCCGTGCCGTCGAGCGTCTGCGCAGTCATCACCGTGAGACCTTTCTCTGCAGGGCATGGGAAATCCGGAGGAGATAGGGGTAGGGGCTAGACGACCTTCGAGAAACCCGGGGCGGTGCGCTCTCCAGGAACGGCAATGGCCGCACTCTCGGCAGGTACTGAATGCACTCCGAGGCAGGCGGCGATCGCAGCGCACCCGCCCCGGAGTCGCCTGTGATGCCGATCGGCAACGGGCGTTCGAGGTCGTCGCCGGTGACGCGCGTCGGATGCGCTCGAGAGGCTCTGCCGGGATGGTGCCCTGAGCCTCATCCCGTGCCTCCTCTTCCGAGCCGCAAGCAAACCGCGTCGCGGTATGTGCAGCACCACTCAAGGTCCTGATCGCTGATGTCGGAAAGCTTTGACAAGGAGTGGTGACATCCGCTGACAACCGCCTCACGCGGAAACGTGAGCGCTGTCCGCTTTTCGTCACTCAGCGCGGTAGGCGATGATGGCGGCATGCGGTTGCTTGTTCTTGGTGGCACGTGGTTCCTCGGGCGCGCTCTGGGCGAGGTCGCGCTCAGCCGTGGTTGGTCCGTGACCACTTTCAACCGCGGTAGGTCTGCCGCTGATCTACCGGGTGTGCAGGCGATCCATGGTGATCGTGAGCGGCCGGAGGACCTGGGACGGCTTGCGGAGCACGGTCCGTGGGACGCCGTCGTCGACACCATCGGCTTCGTGCCGAACCAGGTCCTGGCAGCGGCGCGCGCCCTGGCACCTGTGGTGGATCGGTACGTGTTTGTGTCGTCAGTGAACGTCTACACCGGCTGGCCGGACGAACACCTAGACGAGACGTCCGAGCTATTTGAGTGTCCACCAGACGCTAACGAGACCTTCGGCGCCGAACTGGGATACGCCGGGCAGTACGGCGCGCTCAAGGCGGGATGCGAACGCGCTGTCGTATCAGCCGTGGGAGCGGACCGCACGGTGAACCTGCGCCCCGGCGTCATCCTGGGGCCTGGAGAGTACGTTGGCCGGCTGACTTGGTGGTTGAGGCGGGCAGCACGCGGCGGGCCGCTGCTGGTTCCCGGGCCGGCGGACCGGCGGATCCAGCCGGTTGACGTGCGCGACCTGGCGCAATTCGCGGCGCATTGCGCGACAGAACCATTGGAGGGGGCGTTCAACACGACCGCTCCGATCGGGCACGCGTCCTTCGCCGAGATGATCGATGCCTGCATCAGGGTTACCGGTGCTGGCACCCAGCCCGTGTGGGTGGATCCCGATTGGCTGACGGCGCAGGGCGTGCAGCAATGGACCGAACTGCCGTTGTGGCGTACACACCGCGGTGTGTGGGCCGTCAACAGTGCGAAGGCTCAGCAAGCGGGCCTGCGATGCCGGCCGCTGCGGGACACCGTCGCTGAGACATGGGCGTGGATGAACAGCGGCGGAGCAGCGGTTATCGGCGAGGGAGAGGCGGGCCGTGCCGCAGACCACGGTTTGGCGGCCGAGCGAGAACACGAACTCTTAAGCCAATGGCAACAGCGCTCGAGCCAGTCAGGCTGAGGGGAGAGCGGGAGGCGCTGGCCGCTGCGCCAGGAACGCAGCCACAAGATCTGTCACCTGTCTTGCTTCGGGCGCCTGACGCCAAGCCGGCGTGCTCAGCAGGACTTGAACTCGGTTGAGACGCCCGAGCAGACCGGTCCGTCGCCAATCTGGAGGCATCGACCACAGAGGCAGCAAGACATCCTCGCAGGCGTCGATCGCTTCACTGGATAGGTGACAGGTAGCGAGGTCAACACGCGCTTCGGCCGCTACCGTGCTCCACGGGGCCATTGTCTGGGTCATGGTGATCTCGAGGGCGGTCGCCGCGGCGGTGGTCGCTTCGGCTGGGCGGTCAACTTGCAGCCACGCGGTGCTGGCGCACCGTGCCTGCTGTGCCTCGCCGAAGCCGAACTCTCCGCCGATGACGTCGTGAAGCAGATCGTCGCCGTCGTCGCCGCGGGCATCTTCGGCTGCGGTGAGTGTCCGCCCGACCTCGTCGTCGGCGCCGCGGTGCGACCAGGCGCGGGCGAGCACCGATAGGGCGCGTACCCGCGCCGTGCCAGCGGGCGCCAAGGCGACAGCCGCAGTGGCGTGGCGTACCGATTCGTGGGTTTGGCCGGTCCAGTACGCCACGGTGGCTTGCATCCCTTTGGCGTACGCCCGTACGCCAGCGTGACCGATGATCTCGCCGTAGGTGTCGGCTGCGCGTGCGTACTGCATCGCCGCCGGCCACAGGCCGAGGTCGACGCTTGCGCTGGCCAGCAAGGCAACCGCTTGCGCCGTGACCAGGTACAAATCGTGCTGCTGAGCGGGACGCCCGGTCCTGCCCAGCGCGGCGACGGCGAGATCACGAACCCGCAACGTCTCTCTGATCGCCTCAGCCGGGGTTAACGTCCCGAAGTCTCGGGCTATGTGGGTGGCATCGTCACGAAGCTGATCGATGCTGATGTCCGACACTGCCAGTGCTCCTGCGGTCATCGCGTGTTCGCTACTTTGGCGAGCAGCGACCGTGATCGCCCGCTCTAGTCCAACGTACGCGCCGTCCTCAGGGTCAACAAATGCCACTTCACCAGCAGTAACACGCGTCGAGGACCCGGAGCGCAGCGAGTTGACGGCGGTCCGGCGAGCGTCCTGGACTCGCTGACGCTGCGCGATGGCTTCCACCGCGTCATAGCCTCGCGTCAGGACGCCGCCCGTACCAAGCTCGCGGTCGCAGCGCTGCCAAAATTCCCTCGGAGCTCGCTGGCCGCCGGTCTCGACGTTCGCGATCGTGGACCGTCCGTAGAGCATCTTCGGGGCGAAGGTGTCCTGGGTGTACCCGGCGGCCTTCCGCAGGGCTGCCAGTTGCCGGCCGAGTTCAATCCGGCCCTGACGGACCGCGTCAGGCCCCATCCGCCCACCACCTATCGATCGGCGTGCATCGCTGGTTGATCGTCTCGTGTGTCGGCTGATTTGCCAATGCTGCCGGTTGTCAAAGCTTTGTCGGAGATGGCTGTCGGCACTGTCCGACATGGTGAGCGCTGACCTTAACTCGAATCCGAAGCACCGTGGGTGCACGGACGGGTGATGCCCGTCCGCCGCGGTCGATGGAGGGAGTTACCTGGTGAAGCGCTTGATCGTCGACACCCACGCCTCGTCGTGCTATTTCCGCACGTCGGTGGGTGGGGACTCCCGCAAGGCGTTGGTGCAGATCACTGAGCGGTGCAATTTGCATTGCGCCCACTGTTTCGTATCGTCGACCTCAGAAGGCTCTGACCTCTCCTTGGCCGTGTTCACCGAGCGGGTGCTGCCCAGGCTGCTCGCCGCCAGGGTTGAACGCATCACCCTGACCGGCGGTGAGCCGTTCGTGCATCCCGAGATCCTGGGCTTCTGCCGGGCAGTACGCGACGCCGGTCTGCCGGTGGGGGTCTGCACGAACGCCACCCAGAGTAGCGACGAGCAGATCGCTGAGCTGGCCGCGATCGGCGGCGTGCACATCAACGTGTCGTTCGACGGATTCAGGGCCGCCAGCCACGGCAAGTTCCGCGGCGACAGATCCTCGTTCGAGACAACGGTGGCGACCACCCGTAGGTTCGCCCGCGCAGGGCTGTTGCAGGGCCTGCTGTCCACGCCGAACACGCTGACGAACCCGGTCGAGTTCGCCGACCTCTGTGCCTTCGCTGTCGAGATCGGCGCGCAGTACGTGCTGATGAACCCGTTGTCGTCGTTCGGTCGAGGGGTCAAGAGTCAAGGCAAGCTGGCCGCGCCCGATGAAGTCATGCGCGTCATCCGGACGCTCACTGAACGATTCGCCGACCGCCTCGACGTGGTACAGATCCGCTTCCCCAACGATGACCTGCCGCTCGGCGGCTGCGACGCGGGAAAGCTGGTGTACGTCTACACAGACGGCCAGGTGGCCGTCTGCCCATATCTCGTATTTGCCGCTCGCACGCCAGCCTCGCAATACGCCGACAGCGACTTCTTTGTCGGCAACATCTTGCGCGAAGAGATCCAAACCAGCCTGGACAACTACGATTTCCACGCCCGATACACGGTCGGCGCCAACCCGACCTGCGGCAGTTGCGCAATCAACAGCTCTTGCGGCAAGGGCTGCCCTGCCGCGGTGGTATCCCGCGGAGGAAGGATCGGCGACCTCGACGACGAGCAATGCCCCGTCACCCCGGCCCCCGGACGGCGGCTGCTACCGCTGGCGGTCGCCGACCGGTGAGCAGCTTGTTTCTGGCGGTGGAAGGACCCAATGGCGTCGGCAAGACCACCGTCGCCAAGCTGCTGGCCGATCGGCTTGCCGAGACCAGCTCCTACGGAGTCCACCTCACCAGTGAGCCGACGCGCACACCGCTGGGACAACTGCTGCGCCGCAGCGAACACGTCGTTCACGGCCGAGCGCTGGCGCTCGCCCTGGCCGCCGACCGAGCCGCGCACGTCGAAACCGAAATCATCCCCCGGCTCGACGACGGACTGCACGTAGTCACCGACCGATACGTGCAATCCTCCCTGGTACTCCAGCGCATCGACGGCCTCGACCTGAGCGAGATCTGGTCCTACAACCGCTACGTTCTGCCGGCGATCTCTTTCTACTTGGAAGACGAACCCGACACCATCGCTGCCCGCCTCGCGCAACGTCCCGCACTGACCCGGCTGGAGACCGCCGGCTCACCGGACAAGGAGCTCCGCCTGTACCGAGATGCTGCCCGGCACCTGCGACGCCACGACTGGCGCCAGCACGTCATCGACTGCCGCGGTCGAACGCCCTCGCAGGTCGTGGCCGCTATCCTCGACGAGCTGTCCCGCACCGACGACCCGAGCTGAGCCCACCTGTGCTGTCCGTGCTGACCCTCAACGTGCAAGCCGCCTCATTAGCGCGAGCGCAAAGGCTGCTCGCCTGGCTCGACGCCCGCCACGACGACGTTGTCATCCTGACGGAGACCAGCAACGGACCCGGCACCGCGCATCTGCTCGACCAATGTCGCGCCGCTGGCCGGCACGTGGTTCACACCCGAACTCAGGACGGCGACCGAGGCTGTGCCCTCGTCAGTCGCCTACCGTTATCCGTCCGCCGCGACCTACTCCCCGAAGTGAGCCTGCCCGGCCGAGCGGTCACGGTCACCTTGCAGACGAACCCCGCGGTCACGGTGCTCGGCTTGTACGTGCCGTCCAGCGACCGCGCGTCGGCCAAGGTGGCCAAGAAGCGCGCGTTTATCGCCAGCGTTCTCGACGGGCTGCGGCACCTCAACGACGAACACCGAGCGCAGATGATCGTCGGCGGGGACTACAACGTGATCACCCGCGATCACCAGCCCAGATATCCTGCCTTCCTGCCCTTCGAGTACGACTTCCTCGACGGACTGGCTCAACTTGGGCTGGCCGACGCCCATCAGGAGCTGCACGGCGACGTGCAGGCACATAGCTGGATGGGCCGAGCAGGAAACGGCTACCGGTTTGACTACCTACACACCGGAGCCGCACTCACGGGGAAGCTCGACACCTGCGAGTACCTGCACGAACCGCGCGAGCAGAAACTGACCGACCACGCAGCCGTCGCCGCCACCCTGCGTATCTGCGTCGATGAGGAGACTCGGGCTTACGAGCCTCTGGCGGCGGCAGCGCCTCTGTTCTAGCTGGCGATACGCGCGGCGCGGATCAGAGAGTCGTAGGTATCCGTGACGCGTTGCACCGGTACGCCGAGCGAGCGGACGAGTTGGTCGAGCCGGTCCTGAACGGCATACCCGGACTCGTCGGCCCTGATCATGGCTTCAAGCTCGAGGAAGGTTCCCAAGCCCTCGACGTTGTCCAAACACAGCGCTGCCTTGCCCCACCGGCCGCTGCGTCGGGTCTTGGCGATGCGCACAGTGGCAACAAACCCCATGGTCATTAGGGCTGCGTGCATCTGCTCGCGGTCGGCAACTGTCGTCTCGTGTTCCAGGCACGCCATCTCGTTGTCCACCGGCCGCTTCACGGTGAACAGGTGCGCGCCGTTCTGGGTGCGGAGGCGAGCGAATGGGACCCCGGTCTTGCTCATGCCGTATTCCCAGCCGGCGGGGGCGTACGCCTGATCGTCTTGCCGCGTCGGCGGCGATAGCAGCACGCCTTGCTGAGTCAGCGCGTCTATCAGCGCTACCTCGTCGGTGACCCGGTACTTGACCTCGATCTCCTGGACGGCGTCTGCCGTGGTCGCCTGCACGGGCGGCAGCTTATCCGCGATGCGCTGCCTTGCCGAGCTGCCTCACCCGGGCGAGGCCAGATCCCTCCAGCTCCGCCCAGGCCAATATACGGCCGCGGTCGTAAGCCGTTGCCGTATTAATCTAGAGCGATGGCGTTGGGGCGGGCGTACATCGAGATCGTCGGGGACGTCTCGAAGTTCGCCCCTGACCTGCGGCGCGGCCTGACGTCGATCTTCAAGTTGGGTGCGATCACGAGCGTTGCGGCGGTCGCGTCGTCGCAGCTGGTCGGGGTCGCGGGCGCGTTGGCGCAGGTCGGCGGGGCCGCGGTGGCGATCCCGGCCGGGATCGCGGTGGCGTCCGCCGCGATCGGCGCGTTGAAGCTCGCCACGTCGGGTCTGGGTGAGGCGTTCACGGCAGCGGCTACCGGCGATGCGAAAGAGTTCGCCAAGTCGCTGGAGAACCTGTCGCCGCTGGCGCAGCAGCTGGCCCGGGAGCTGCGCGGCGTGAAGCCGGCGATGGACGCGGTACGTACCAGTACGCAGGACGCGTTCGCGGCGCCGCTGGTCGGGCAGATCACGGCGACCGCGGCGGTGATCTCGGGTCCGCTGCGGACCGGCCTGGCCGGTATCGCCGCCGAGTACGGGCAGGTCGCCCGGCGGGCGCTGGAGTTCGTGCGGCAGTCGCAGACCGTGTCCGCGCTCACTGCGGTGCTGGACACGACGCGCACCGCGGTCGCCGGGGTCGGGGTGGCGGTAGGTCCGTTGCTGGCCGGGTTCCGTGACCTGGCGGTGGTGGCGTTGCCGACCCTGGCGCGGCTGGCGGAGCTGGCCGGGCCGCTCGCGGCGCAGTTCGGGGCGTGGCTGTCGACGATGGCGGCCAGCGGCGCGGCCACCGCGGCGCTGGAAGACGCGGTTAGGGTGTTGACCCAGCTGGGGCAGGTCGCGGTCAACGTCGGCGGCATCATCGCCGCTGCTCTGCGGGCCGCCGCGGACAGCGGTGGCGGGCAGCTGCTGTCGATGCTGGTGCAGGCGACCGGGCAGCTGCGGGCCTTCCTGAACTCGGCCACCGGTCAGCAGGCCCTGACCGGGCTGTTCCAGACCCTGTCGACGCTCGCGGCCGGGCTCGGCCCGGTGCTGACGACGTTGCTCGGGATCATCGCCCGCTCGATCGTGCCCGCCCTCGGTGACGTCGCCGCCGCGGTCGTCCCCGCCGTCCAGGCCCTCGCCACCGGGCTCGGTCCGGCCATCGCCGCGATCGCCCCCGTCGCCGCTCAGCTGGTCACCGCGCTGGCCGACGGGATCCGTGCGCTGGCGCCGGCGCTCGGCCCCGTGGGTCAGGTGATCGCATCGGTGGTGTCAGCGCTGACGCCGCTGCTGCCGATCCTCGGTCAGCTGATCGCGATGCTGATCGGCCCGCTCGCCACCGCCCTGTCCGCGCTGGGCCCGCTGGTCGCCCCGCTGGTCACCGCCCTGGGGCCGGTGCTGCTGCAGCTGGGTCGCACCCTGTCGGACGCGCTCACCCCGATCGCCGGGCTGCTCGCCGATCTGTTCCGGCAACTCGGGCCACCGATCGGGCAGCTGGTCGCCGCGCTCGGGACCGCGCTCGCACCGGCCCTGGCCGCGGTCGCCCCGGTGGTGGCTGCGCTGGTCGAGGCGCTGATGCCGCTGATACCGGCCATCGTGGACCTGGTCCCGGCGATCACCGAGATCGTCGTGGCCGCCGCCCCGCTGACGCAGGTGCTGGCGCAGCTGCTGGTGCTGGCGGCGCAGATCCTCGCCCCGCTGATCAAGCTCGCCGCGGTGCTGGTGCAGCTGCTCGTGTCGAAAGCGGTCGCGCCGCTGATCTCGTGGATCGCGTCCGCGCTGACCGATCTGCTCGCCCCGCTGACCAGCGTCGCGGATTGGCTCGGCCGGCTGTCCGCGGCGATCGCCGGGATCGACTGGGCCGGCGTCGGCGCGGCGATCAGCGGTGCGTTCACCTCCGCCTGGCAGACGGTGACCAGCTTCTTCACCGGCCTGGGCCAGTTCCTGACCTCGCTGCCGGGCCGGCTGCTGGAAGCGCTCGCCGCCCTGCCGGGCCTGCTGGTCGGCGCGTTGAAGTTCGCCTTCGACTCGGGGCTGCGCGCGGTCGGTGTCGGCATCGGGCTGCTCGTGTTCGCGGTGACGAGCCTGCCCGGCAAGATCATGGCTGCGGTGCAGTCGCTGGCCGGGTCGATGTCCCGGTTCTTCGCCGGTATATGGAGCAACGCGACGTCGCTGGCCAGCCGCGGCATCACTGCGCTGGTCACGTTCGCGACCGGGCTGCCGGGGCGGATCAGCGCCGCCTGGTCCCGGCTGCCCGGCGTGCTCGGCGGGCTGCTGACCTCGGCGTTCAACGCAGCACGACGGGCCGCATCGTCGGGCATCTCGTCGGTCGTCTCCTACGTCGCCAGCGTGCCCGGGCGGCTGTCCGGGCTGGCCGGGCGGTTCGTGTCGGCCGGCGCGAACCTGATCGCCGGGTTCATGCGCGGCCTGCGCCGGGTCGGCTCGCTGGGCAGCATCGCGGCGTCGATCGTCGCGGCGGTCCGGTCCGGGCTCAACAGCGTGATCGGGCGGATCAACTCCGGAATCGCCGACATTGACCGGTACCTGCCCGGGTCGCTGCCGCGGATCCCGTACCTGGCCGACGGCGCGGTCGTGAACCGGGCGACCCTCGCCGTGCTCGGCGAGGCCGGCCGCGAAGTCGTGATCCCCCTGACCCGCCCGCGCCGGGCGAGGGAACTGGCGGAGGAGTCCGGGCTGACCGACCTGCTCGGTGCCGGCGGCCGCGACGGCGGCGCGGTGGTGTTCGGCCGCGGCGCGATCTCGATCGTGTTCGAGGGGGCGGTGCCGACCCGGCAGGAAGCCCTGCGCGTGGGTGAGGCAGTCGGTGAGGGGGTGTCGCGGACGCTGGCGCGCCGCGACGTGGCAACCACGGTGAGGACAGTCTGATGGGCAACTACAACCCGGACCTGCCGTACGTGGTGGGGATGCAGTGGGCCCCTTTGGTCGCCGACCAGGTGCTGCTCGACACCTCCACCGAGGTCGGGTACACGTTCCGGTCCGTCACCCACTGGGACGAGTTGCAGAACGGCCCGGACCGGGTCCGGGTGTTGATGCAGCCCCCACCGGGCCAGCCGGCGCAGAAGCATGTGGCGGTGCACCTGTACCGCGACGGCGCGGCGACGGCGACCGGCCCGGTCCGCAAACTCGTCATCCCGTGCACGTCCGGTGCGGGAGTGGCAGGGGCCGCGCTGGGCGGCGGTGCCGGCAGCTTCCAGGCGGCGGTGCAGAACCCGTCGGACGCCGGGCATGTCACGTTGACCGGTCCGAACGCGGCAGCCCGGTTCTGGTTCGCGGTCACCGCCGGGCCCGTCACCGCGACCCTGCAGTACCGGCGGATCCTGGACCTCACCGTCCTGTACGCGGTGTCCGGGCCGTTCGAGACCGTGCCCGGCGCGATGACGGTCGGGCTGGAACGACCGTCGGCGAACCTGAACTGGCTGATGGACGACACCATCACCGGACCAGCTTCACCCGGCGCCGGGGTCGCGGTGCTGCGGGCGTCGCTGGGCGAGCTGAACCCCTGGTGGTCGCCGACGCTCACCCCGGCGTCGACCACGATGCGGCTGCCGTACCGGGCGCTCGGAGCGCCGTTCGCGCCGACCCCGACCAGCGGCCTGGACGCGCTCGCCGCGGCGGGCGGCACCAACATCAACGTGCGGATCGGCGCCACCGGCGCGGTGCCCGGCGGATCGGTGTTCCAGATCCACCACGTCGCCCTGCAGGTCACCTACTGCGAGGAGTCGCGGATCGCCGCCGGTGGCCTGGACATCTCCGGCGGCGCCCAGCAAGCCGACGGCGGCTACTACTGCGACGTGCCGATCCGGCAGCTGTACAACTTCGGCTTCCCGGTGTCTCTGGGGCAGGGAGCCCGGTACGCGGTGACGGTGGCGCAGGCGTACGCCGGGGCGCTGTCGCTGACCTCGCCCGTCCCGCTCGTGCTCAACCGGCTCGGCTCGGTCGGCCCGGACCCCACCCACGAGGGCATCGTGCTGCGCAAGACCCTGCGGGAGGGGGCGGCGCCGACACTGGAGCCGAGCCCGCTGATGCCCGCGATGGTGCTGCTCGCCCCGAACAACGTCGTGGAGACCGGCTCGCACGCCTACACCGCACAGGCGGTCGGCACCTGCCATCAGCAGTACGCGTTGACCGCGAACAGTCAGGTGCTGACCGATACGGCGGCTGGCACCTTCGTGTGGGCGGTGTTCTACGCCCGGCACACCCCCGGCACCGTCGACCCGCTCACGGTGGCGCAGGCGAACCTGACCGACGACGGAGGCACCGGCGGCCCGTCGGGGCTGATCACCGTGGACGACTTCGACCGGCTGCCCGAGGTGGCCAACGGCTGGAAGAAGGTGACGGTGCGCCTCGACCCGCCGCTGGTCCTCACCGGCACCGGCAGCCCGCTGCGGTTCCGGTTCTCCTCGGCCGGCGACGCGTCCGCACCGTGGCAAATCCTCGGCGCCGACAGCAACCCCGCCTCACAAGCCACCTCACCCGCCAGCTGGGCAAGCTTCGACGGCGAGACCGGCTTCGCCCGCCTCGACAACCAGGTCGACTACTCCGCCGACTACACCTTCAGCCTCGTGCGCGACATGGACCCGGTCACCGGCCTCACCGTCACCAGCGCCGTCCAGGAGCTGGCGGCCGTCGACGCCGGCTTCTGCCGGCCCGACGACCCGGTACCGACCGGGATCCGCTACCACCGGCTGCGCTGGGATCCGATCAACTCGGCGATGGTGCGCGGCTGGGCGCACTTCGAGGTCCAGCGCCAGGACGACACGATGCCCGACGACCAGTGGGAGACCATCGCCCGGGTCACCGAGCCGCACATCACCAGCATCGACGACTACGAGGCCCGCGTCGGAGTCGCCACCCGCTACCGGATCCGGGCCGTGCACCGCACCGACATCGGCGGCCCCTGGACCGCGCCCGTCACCGCCACGATCGCCACACCCGGAGTGACCGGCCGCAACGTCGAGACCGGGGTGCTGATCATGACCAGCAATCAGCGGCCCGCCGCGAACCTGGCGTACGTGATGAGCTGGGACCGTCAGTCGCCGGAAGACTTCACGTTCCCCGAAGCCGCTCAGGTCGACCTGCAGGCGATGTACGGGCGTGACTACCGCGTCGCGATGCGCCCGACCGAACGCGGTGGAGTCGAGTTCACCCGCACCGTGCTGGTCAACGCCGCGGCGGTCCCGGTCACCACCCTCGACGGCGGGTTCCGCCAGCTACGGGACCTGGCCTGGGAGTCGGTGCCGTACGTGTGCGTCCGCGACGAACTGCACCACCGGTGGCTGTCCACCGTCCTGGTCCCCTCGGCTTCGGTGCGCCGCCGCCGCGGCCTGGCTCACCTGCAGCTGGCCCAGCTGACCGTCGTCGAGGTGACCGACACCCCCGCACCGCTCGACGGCGGACCCGCGCCGTGCGAGGGCCTGCGCCCCGAAGGCACGAAGGTCGCCAAGGCCCTTGCGACCACCATGGCGGACACGTTCTCCACCCGGGCCGGCTACGACCCGTTCGACCGGCAGATGCCTGCTGGTGGATGGGGCAGCACCCAGCTCCCGGGGCAGCCGTGGCAGCGCCTGCAAGGACCGGCGGGGGCCTTGTCGGTGTCCGGCGGTGCCGGGCTGATCCAGGTGGTGCAGGTCGCCAACAGCAACCCGTCGTTCGAGACCGGCATCCAGGGCTGGACCGCATTCGGCGGTAGCGCGGCACGATCGACCGCGCAAGCCCACCAGGGCGCGGCGTCGCTGCTGCTGACACCCGACGGGGCCAGCGAGACCGCCCGGGTCGAATCCGAGTACGTCGCCGGGGCCGCGGTCGGCGTGGACTGGCGGGCCACCGCCTGGGTGCGCTGCCCGATCGCCCGCCCCGTCGCCGTGTCGATCAACTGGTTCGACGCGGACAGCCAGTATCTGGGCACGTCGACCGGCGCGCCGGTGACGGTGGCGGCGAACACCTGGACGAGGCTGACGTACACCGCAGCGTCCACCCTGACCGGCACCGCCCGCGCCTCGGTCAACGTCGCCATGGCCGGCACCCCACCCGCGGCGCACCAGCTGTTCGTCGACGACGCCACCATCGGGCCCGCGCCGGGCGCCCACCGGCTCGCCACGCCGGCGCCGATGCTGGCCGATGTCGAGGTCAAGGCCCGGTTCCGCATCGACCAGCTCGCGACCGGCGCCTCCATTCAGGCCGGGCTGACCGCCCGCGACGTGACCGGCGGCGACTACTACCGGGCGATGATGTCGTTCCGACCCGATGGACTGATCGGGGTCGCTCTCGAAAAGATCAACGGCGGCTCGCTGACCGTGCTGGCCCCCGAACAGGTGCAGACCAAGCCGGATGGCACCTCGCTGACGTACGAGCCAGGGCAGTGGATCACCCTGCGGTTGCGGGTCCAGGGCCAGGTGCTGACCGCGGCGGCGTTCACCACTGCTGCACCGCCGGGGCCGACGGTGCGGGCCGTCGATGCCACCGTGACCGCCGCTGGACGCGCCGGCGTACGGGCGGCGGTCGGCGCGGGCAACACCAACGCGGCCACGACGCTCAGCGTCGACGACTTCGAGGTGCGGGCGCTGCCGGGTGACCTCGACGTACGGATGCTGCTGCGCCCCACCAGCGAAGACCCGTGGGATCTGTCCATCGAGCAGCTTTCCCTGCGCGATCGCAGCATCACCTCGCAGGTGGAAGTGGACGTGAACGCCCTCGGGATGTGCGCGTACCTCAGCGAGCGCGCCTCGTTCGAGGCGTGCACGACCGGTGAGGCGTTGCAGTTCCACACCCGCCAGCGCCGGTGGGTGCGCGCCGTCTACGAACAGAACATCGGCGACGGCCAGGCCCGGATCAGCTTCTACACCTCCCTGGACGGCGGGCAGTGGACGCCCGCCGGCGCCGAGACCGGGCCGGCCATCCAAGTCCCGAGCGACCCGGGCGAGTTTCTGATCACCGCCAGCAGTGGTGTCACGCTGAGCCGCCTCGAATGGCGCGACGGCATCAACGGGCGGCTGATGACCAGCCCCGACTTCGAGGCGCAACCGCCAGGCACCACCGAGTTCCGCGACGCGCAAGGCATTCGATGGGGGATCAATGGCCGCGGCATCTGCGCCACCGCCTGACCTGCTGACCCTGCCCGACCACATCGGGCAGCGGCCGGTCACCTTCCGGTTCGAGCTCGTCGACCGGCTCGGCGTACGCCGCGGCGCGCTGACACCGCTGCGCTCGTCGACGCCGACCTTGAGCCACGACACCACCGCGACGATCAGCCGCCGGATCAACGGGCTCACCCTCGGCGCTGGCGACAGCGCCCTCATCCGGCCGTTGACCGACCGCATCGACATCGCGATGGTGCTCGGCACCAGCCCACCGCTGATCTACCCGCTGGGCCGCTACCTGGTCGCCGACGCCGTCGCCGTGCCCACCACCGGCGGCGCCACGACGGCGCTCACGCTGTACGACCCCATGTTCATCGTCGACCAGCAACTCGACGCGGGCTTCGACGCCGGCGGGCAGCTGGTCGACACCGCCGTGCGCCGCCTGCTCGACGGCCTGCCGATCGGTGAGCTCGTCCTGGACGCCACCGAACAGACCAGCACCAACGCCTGGTCGGCGGGCACCTCCCGCGCGGCCGCGCTGCTCGACCTCGCCACCGTCGGCGGCTACGTCAAACCCTGGTTCAACCACACCGGGCAGCTGCGGATGCCCCGCGCGTTCGAACCCGCCGCCCAGGCACCCACCATCGACCTAGACCACCCGCGGCGAGTACTGCGCGGCTCGATCACCCGCAGCCCGCAGCTGCTCAGCGCCCCGAACCGGTTCGTGGTCGTGTCCAACGACCCGGGCTCCGATGCCGCCCCGGTGGTCGGCACCTACGACGTGCCGTCGTCGGCGCCGCACTCGATCAACCAGCGCGGCTTCGTCATCCCCACCGTCGTCGAAGCGCAGCTACCCTCGCAGCGGCACGCCACCGTGTACGCGCGTACCCTCGGCATCCAGCAAAGCGTGTACGAGGTCGTCGAGTTGAGCACCCCACCGGACCCGCGCCACGACGGCTACGACGTGATCCGCTTCGACGGACAGTTGTGGCTGGAGACCGGCTGGGAGATGCCCCTGGCTGCCGGCGGCGAGATGCGGCACACGCTGCGCCGCGCATACCCCAGCGACGGTGACCTGTGAGCGGCACACCGGCCGGTGAGCTGCCGGTCAAGGCGATCGCCGAGGCCGTTCTCGACCGGGCCCGCCGCGCCGGACTTATCTGGCGGCTTCGCGCCGCGACGGTGACCGAGGCGGCACCCGACGGCACGGTGCGGGCCCGCATCGACGGAGATCCCGCACCGATCCGGGTCGCCTCCATGATCGGGCCGGTCGCTCTCGCAGCCCGGGTCATGGTCCTGATCACCCCGCCGTCCGGGCATCACATCGTCGGCTGGGCCGGCCCGCCCGCGCCCGGCGGCGGCCCAGCTGGACTCGCCTGGTCGGACAGCAACTCGCCGGAGGCAACCACGACGCCCATCGTTGTGCTGTCGGCACCTATGGTGCTGCGGGCCCGGACCGCGTACCGCGTCGAGCTGGGTGGCGGAGTCTTCTCCTCCGCAGCCGGCGTCCTCGCCGACTTCCGCCTGGTGCGAGCTCCGGCTGATGGGCGACCGGGGCAGGGGCTCGCCGAGTTCTACCGGTATCGCACCGAGGGCGGCCCAGTGATCAACATCGACGGTGTGCGCTACATCCGGCGTAACGCGAGCACGGATCTGTCCGCAACTCTGCAATTGACACTGGCTGCCGCGTCTGGGTCGGTGGTCCACACGGGAGCGCCCGGTCGGCCCCGGTACCTGATGATGACCGCCTGCGGTGAGGCTACGGCGTTCCCGCACGCCATTGCCGTGGACTGACCGCATGGCCATGGCTGCGGGGCCTGCGTCACTACCCCCGCCGTGACCTGGATTGTCCTGTTATGGGATCCGGGTCGTAGGGTTCTCGGGTGGAGGATTCGGGTCGCCCAAGCCATGAAGAGCCGCACCAGCAACGGGCAGCCTTCGGGCGTTTAGTCCGAGACGTCGGAGTGAACGTCGTCGCGAACCTCATCGCTGCAGCGATCATCTATCTCCTGGGCGTGGCTGTTGGGCTGCTTCCCCACTCAGGTCCCGCCATTGCAGCCGCCGTCGCCTTCCTTGCCATCGCGGCCTTAGTGGT
Source organism: Actinoplanes sp. NPDC049316 (assembly GCF_040677315.1). Classification (NCBI taxonomy): domain Bacteria; kingdom Bacillati; phylum Actinomycetota; class Actinomycetes; order Micromonosporales; family Micromonosporaceae; genus Actinoplanes; species Actinoplanes sp. NPDC049316. The sequence continues at coordinate 21,136 of NZ_JBFAQM010000008.1, forward strand.
TTCGCTGGGCGGCGCCGTCGTCTTCGCACGCAACGCCTGGAAGAAGCCAGCCGAGAAGGAACGGCATGCCAACACCTCCCTCATGTTGGCATCATGTGGATCCTTAGCGCTTGGGACCTTCCTCGCCATGGCGCCACTTTCCGGTACCAAGCCAGGCCATCCGCTCGCGTGGATCTTCTACGGCCCGGGCCTCTTGATGGTTGCGCTTGGCCTGCACGGCATCTACGAGGCAGTCCGGCTGAGGCGTCGCGAGGGTCAGGGCTGACCCCGTAGCGGCTGTCCAGCCCCGCCCCGAATGCGCGACCACCCTCGGTCGCTGGACGCCGGGTCCGTGGCCCGGCGCTGACGTTTGGCAACGCACTAGATCCGCGGGACCTGGCGCCTGTATACGAGCTGCCCAAGCACCTCGGTTGTATATAGAACATTGACGCTGAGGTGCCCGACAAATACAATGAATCTATACAGTCCGCGAATAGAGAGGACTACGCGTGAGTGGCATGACCACCCCGTTGCGCACACGCCGACAACACTGGCTCGGCGGCGTCCGCGCCGGGTTCAACTCAGGCATCGTGCCTGACCAGCGCCACGGGCGAGACGGGCTTGCGGCCGGCTCTGCGCGGCCGCGGCGTACGCGCTGGCACCCACCGGCGTCGATCAGGTCGGCCCCGTGCTGACCTCTGCCGTGATCGGAGGCCGTACATTGACTATGTACGGTCGCCGAGCACGGGAGGCATTCGCCGATGAAGGTATCCAAGGCGCGGCTGCGCGAGGCTGTGGCCCGCGTGGCCGAGGACCTGATCACCGACGGTCCATTGACGACCTATCCGGTCGTGGGCCTCAAGGAGATCAACCGGATGTTCGGTTATGCCTCAAACACGGCGTACCAGATGCGCTCGCGGGGAGTGCTGCCGGAGAGTTCCCCGATCTCCAACAATCCGGTCTGGAAGCTGGTCACCCTCTACGAGTTCGCGGAGCGCACGAACCGGGAGATCTTCTGGGATCCGTGGGGTGTCTGCGCGCCTTCCGGCGAGACCTTGGCGAGCGCGGAGGACGCCGCAGCCGAATAGTGGTGGTGAACGGTCGCACTGTGGCCGTACATATTCGGTGTAGGGTGCCCAGGTACGTCGCAGCCCCACTGGGGTCGGATCCAGCGGGGCTGCGGTGGACGTACCCGATGTGCAGACCGGGTCGCCCTCGCATCGTACGTCGCCCCGGCGTGCCTTCCTTGTGCGACCCACGGGGGATGGGGGTCGCGTGGATGGTCGACCGATGGACCGTCGAGAAAGCCGTCCGGGCCTCGCGCCTGGAGCCAACGGGGCGCCACATCATCCTCACGCTGCTGACGTACACCGACGCCGACACCGCCGCGATCCCTGAGAAGTTCACGCCGAGCCTGACCACGCTCAAGGGCGACACCGGGTACGCGCGGTCGACGGTGGCCGAGTGGCTGAACACTCTCGAGGACCTCGGCTGGGTCATCCGCGACCGGCCGAGCGTCGCCGACGCCCGCATCCGGAAGAAGCGCACCGTATACCGCCTCGCTATACCCGCCGCGGTTCGGAATCCGGGTGCGCCGCAAGCTGGTCCGCCAGGCGGACCAGCGCCAGATACGCCCCCTTTGGCTGGTCCGGGTGGCGGACCAACTGGCGACAGCGACGCTGGTCCGGCAGGCGGACCAGCGCCCGAATCACCCCGGTCTGCTGGTCCGGCACCCGGACCAGGCGAGGGGCCGGTTGGTCCGCCAGCCGGACCAGAGCTGGTCCGCCAGGCGGACCGAGTTGGTCCGCCAGCCGGACTCAACCAGACCAGCTCATCTGTTGACCTTGGTGGGGGCGCGCGTGACCGGGCCGGCGCCGACCACCCGTACATCGAAGGGCCGAACGGCTACTGCGCCGTGAAGGGCTGCGCGGTCTCCGCGCCGATGCACGGCGTCGGCCGGCCCCGCCAAACGGAAAGGACTCAGCGATGAACCCCGCGGCGACCGGACCGCACGAAGCCCAGTGCGCCACATGCGGCGGCGTGCTCATCCCCGCCGGCGACGACTGGCAACACCTCACCGACACCGGCTGCACCCTGTACGGCGAACCGATCCTGTGCGGACGCGACCCGGCATGCGTCCTGCCGGCGGTCGTCGGTGGCACTGCCTGCCACGACCACACGGGTTTCTCTATGTCCGCTCTCTATACGGCCGCGGTTTACGACCGTGGACCCCTTGATTAGGAAGGTGATGGCACCGATGGCTGTGTTCACCCCCGCCACCCGCAAGCAGGCCAAGGCGCGCATCGCGCTCGCCGGGCCGAGCGGGGCCGGCAAGACGCTGACCGGGCTGAAGCTGCTCTACACACTGACCGGGGCTCGCACCGTCGCCGACGGCGCCCAGCGGATCGCGTTCATCGACACCGAGCGCGACTCCGCCGACAAATACGCCGTCGACCCCGGCCAGCCGGGCGTCGCCAACATGACACCCGAGCAGGCCGGCGGATACGGCTTCCAGAAGACCTCCCCGGTGCGCTACGACCCCCGCGAGCTGGTCACCACGATCGAGGAAGCCGCCCGCGCCGGGTTCACCGGACTGCAGGTCGACTCGCTGTCGCACTACTGGTTCGGCGCCGGCGGGGTCCTGGAGCTCGTCGACCTGTTCACCCGCAGCAACGGCGGCCGCTCGATGGACGGCTGGCGCGACGTGCGCCCGATCGAGCGCGCCTACATCGAGGCGCTGATGGCTTTCCCCGGCCACGTCGTGGTGTGCCTGCGCTCCAAGCAGCGCTACGAGATCGAGGACGGCAACGACGGCCGCAAGCGCGTCGCCAAGCTCGGCATGCAACCGGACCAGCGCGAGGGCCTGGAGTTCGAGTTCGACGTCTTCGGCGACCTCGACAGCGAGCACTACCTGCGGATCAGCAAGACCCGCTGCGCCGCCCTCGACGGGCGGGTGATCCACAAGCCCGGCCAGGAGCTGGGGGAGCAGCTGCTCGACTGGCTGGCCTACGGCGAACCACCGCAGATCATCGACTGGGACCAGGTGCTCAAGGACTGCACCAGCCGAGAGGAGCTGGCTGTGTGGTGGCAGCAGGCGCAACGTGCCGGGCAGTCGTTTGCCCTGCGGGACAAGTTCGCCGCCCGCGGGCAGGAGATCAGCGCCGCCCGCAACGGCCCGCCCACCGCGCCGGCCGAGCAGACGGACAGCCCGCCAACGCTCAAGAAGGCCTCCGCGGACCAGCCGGACGAGCCTGCTGCCGGCACCGAATCGCAGCAGGCAGCCCCCGACACTGCGGCCGGCGGCCGCCGGGCCGGCGGCGCCCGCGCGACGGCCCGTGCGGCGGAGGTGGCCCGGTGACCGCGGATCCGGCCACGGTGACGGCGCTGCCCGACGCGGCGATGCGCGCCGCTGTTCTCAAGGCGCTGCTGGACGAGGTGAAGAAGGCGTACGACGCGGCCCGCGCGCAGGTCGACACCACGCTGCTGCATCTGCACAGCACCGTTGGTGTCCGCTCCATCGAGGTCCGGCTCCCGGGTGCCAGCGCGCCGATCGCGCAGATCACCATCACGGAGACGTCAGCGGGTCTGCGCATCGATGAACAGGCCCTGCTCGACTACTGTGCCCGCGAGCACCCCGGCGAGATCGAGGAAATACCCGCGAAGAAGGTCGTGCGCGCGGCCTGGCGCAAAACCTTGCTGGCCCGGCTGAGGGTGGAACCGGATGGCACCGTCGTGGACCCGGTGACCGGCCGTGTCGTGGACTTCGCGGAGGCGCGTCCGCCCGCGTCGCCGACGTCGACGACGATGACGTTCAAGGACCGCGGCCGCGACGAGGTCGCCGCGGGTCACCGCGAGGGCCGGCTGTCACTGCCCGAGCTGATGCAAGGCGCAGCGCAGTGACGGCCCCCGACGTCTCGGCGCTGGCAGACGTGCGCCGTGCGCACGCCGACGCAGGTGAGCGGATGAGTCCCGATCGGCTGCGCGTCATCGCGTACGGCGGTGGCGTGCAGTCCACCGCTCTGCTCGTGCTGGCCGCGCACCGGCGCATCGACTTCCCGACGTTCCTGTTCGCCGACGTCGGCGCCGACTCCGAGGACCCCGCCACCGTGGACTACGTCGACCGGTACGCGCGGCCATTCGCGGCGCTGCACGGCATCCAGCTGCTCACCCTGCCGCGGCTACGCCGCGACGGCAGCACAGAAACCCTGTACGGCCGGCTCACCCGGCCCGGATCCCGGTCCCTGCCGATCCCCGTCCGGATGGCCGGAGGCGCACCCGGCACCAGGGCATGCACGGCCGACTTCAAAATCAAAGTCCTCGGACGGTGGCTCACACAGCACGGCGCGAGCGCCGCCAGTCCCGCCACCGTGGGCATCGGCATCTCCCTCGACGAGATCGAGCGGATCAACAACCGCCGCGCCATGCCGTACGAGTGGCCGGTGTATCCGCTGCTCGACCACGACCCGCCGCTACGGCGCATCGACTGCCAGCGGATCATCACCGCCGCCGGACTGCCGGTACCGCCGAAGAGCGCCTGCTGGTTCTGCCCGCTGCACCGGCCGAGCACCTGGGCGGAGATGCGCCGCGACCGCCCGGCCCTGTTCGCCCGGGCGGTGCAACTCGAGGACCTGCTCAACGCGCGCCGGGCCGCGCTCGCCCGCGACCCGGTGTACCTGACCCGCTACGGTCGCCCGCTCGCACACGCGATACGCGAAGCGCAGCCGTTGCTTCCCGGCCTCGACTTCCACGACGAGGGCAGCTGCGACAACGGGGCGTGTTTCACATGAGCGGCGAGACCTGGCACCTGGCCATCACCGACGGCGGGATCGTCGCCGACGGTGTCATCGGGCAGTTCGACACCGCCACGCAAGCGGCCCGGACGGCCTGCATCGTGCTGCACCGCATCGCGGCGCAGCTGCGGACCTGGGCCGCGACCGCAGACCACGGCGACCCGCGAGCCGGGCGGGCCCGCGAGATCGCCGGACGGCTCCAACGCGAGGCCGCCGAGATCCGCGCCGCCGACACCGAGCACGCCGCCGCCGAGATCCTCGACGACCCCAACCTCGCGGCGATCCCGCTGAACACACTCGCGCTTCATCACGACTTCCGCCTGGAACGGGCGGCATTCTGCGACGCGCCGATCCCGTTCAGCGGCAGATGGAGCCACCAGGCCCTGTGGTTGCAGACCTGGACCACGACCCGGCGCGACCAGCCGGACCCCAGCTGACCGACGCGGCGCGCAGCCCGCGCTGCGCGCCGCCACCCGCTACCGCTCACCCAGGAGTCACCCGTGACCATCCCCCTGCGCCAGCTCGGCGCCGGACCCGAACCCGCCCAGAACCCTCCACAGCCGGTACGAGACTGGTTGACGGCGGCGATCACCGCAGCCGTTGTCACCGGCTGTCCGGACTGCCGCGACCTGCGGCCCTGCCCACCGCATGCGGCCGACGCCGTTCTCAACGCCTGCCGCCAGGAGCAGCTATTCATCGTGCCGGCCGCCGACGCCGACGCGATCATCGCCGCCGCCAGGAACGACCATGTCCGTCGATGACCGTCCCGCGCCGCACGGGCTCGCTGACGCGGGCGAGGATGCCCCCGGCGCTGCGGAGCCCAAGCCGGCCGTCCCGGATCCCGTCGACCTCCCGCCAAGCCGCATCGCGTGGCTCTCCGCCGGCACCGCGTTCATTGCCGGAATCACCGCGTCGGTCGCGGCGAACGTCGCCCACGCCGAGGACTCGCCAGGGGCGAGGACCGTGGCCGGCTGGGCACCGCTGGCACTGCTGCTAACCATCGAGGTCGTGCTTCGCGTACCGCCTCCGCGCCAGTGGTGGCTCGCCGCCCTGCGCTATCTGGGCACCGCCGTCGTCTCCGCCGTGGCCGCCATCGCCAGCTTCCGGCACATGAAGGGCCTGGCCCTCGCCTACGGCGAGGACCAGCTGACCGCGGCAACGTTGCCGCTCAGCGCCGATGGACTGATCTTCGTGGCTTCGCTGGCGCTACTCACCCTCGCTGAGCGGCGGCGTACCGCCGCCGAGACCCCCTCAGGCCGCGACGGCACCGACGGAGCCGAGGCGCCGGCAGCAGGACCGGCAGATGCAGCCGCCGCTCGGACGGCACCGACGACGGCAATGGAAGCACTGGAGGCGGTATCGCTGACGCCGGCACCGGCAGCACCGGCACCGGCGGCACCGGCACCGGCGGCACCGGCACCGGCGGCACCGGCACCGGCAGCACCGGCACCGGCACCGGCACCGGCGGCACCGGCGGCACCGGCACCGGCGGCGCCAGCACCGCCCCCCAGGGCGGCAGCGGAGACGGCATCGGCACCCCGCGCGGCAGCGGAGACGGCACCGGCGTTACCGGCAGCCGTAACGGTGCCGGCAGGTGCGCACAGGTTGGCAAAGGAAAGCGCGGAGCTCGCGGAAGTGATGGCCGCGACAGGCGGCAGCTCCCAAGACGGGATGCAGGCGGCTGTCGCGCTGGGGGCGGCGGCACCGCGGCAGCTGCCCGGATGGACGGCGCCGCCGCAAGGATTGCCGGTCCCACCGGCGGAAGAGACGCCTGAGCTGTACGCGCGTGCATACGAGTTGTTCGAGCGTTCGCTAGCCGACGGCCAGCCGATCAGCGGTGCCCGTCTGGGCCGCGAGTGCGGGCGCTCCGAACGGTGGGGCCGAGAGCGCATCGCCGAGGCGAAGGCCCGGCACGCTGCGCGTACGGGCAAGCAGAGAGCAGCAGGTGACCCCGGAGCCGGGCGTCAACAGACGCCGGTCAGCTCCGCCGCGTAGGTGTGCCTCGTACCCGGCGGAGCTCTGCGGAGCCGAGCCGCCCGCAATTCGCCCAGAAGTAAGAGAACTCCGCGCATGGCGTCTATACGGCCGCCGTGCTTGAATGTGTTCATGTGTTGCCCGTACCCATGGGTAGCTCACACCGGGCGGAGACCGGCGACTGCCGGGGGGCGTGGTCCGTGACGCCCGGTAGCGCTCCGGCGGAGGGCGCAGCTAAGGCCGAGCGCGGCGTGGTCTACGAAGCGCTCGGCCTTTGCTGGATACAGAAACCTTGCCGAACAGCAACAGCCTTCAGCTCGTGCGGTCTGGTTGCAACCGTGCACCGAGGAGTCGGGAGGCCGTCGCGTTGCTGCTGCGCGCATCACCGTGCGTTAGTGCAGCGAGCGGCGCGGTCGCCGCCGCGAGCACTGTGCCAGGCATACACTTCAGTGTCAGTAGCGGTTGCTCTGAGGCACTGCTACCGTATATACATAGCCAGCCTGCGTGAGTTGATCTCGTTACACGGACGGGTCTGCATACAGAGTCGGTGAGGCAGTAATCTCACACACGCTGCGGTTGGCCTTGTCGATAAGGGCTGGTCGCGGTACGTCGGCGCCACCGTTAGGTAACAACGGAGCGACGACGAAGCCGGCTTGGGCATCGCCCGATCATTCAGCGACGCATGCGGGCTGCATAACGGTGGCAAGGGGTGCGGCCATGTCCAGAGAGACGTGGCTGTCGGCTGGAGGTCATGTTGCGGTGCTACGGCTACGACGAGTCGGGCATGGTGATCATTCCGTCTGAGGCGGAGGTGATCCTCGACGTCGCGCGCCGGCTCCTGGCCGGAGAGACGATGACGTCGATCGTGGCTGACCTGCGCGCCCGGAAGGTCCCCACCGTCACCGGTGCCTTGTGGATGCATCACTCGATGACCCGGCTCATGGGCTATCCCCGCCTGGCCGGGCTGCGTGAACGCGAGGGCAAGCTCGTCAAGGCCGACTGGCCGGCGATCCTCACCCGCGCGCAGCACAAGAAGCTGACATCGCTGTTCAATGACCCCGAGCGGGGCCAGCCGCAGGCGACGAACACCCGCAAATACCTGTTGTCCGGCGGGTTGCTGAGCTGTGAGTTCCCCGTCCAGGACGACGAAGGCACCCACCCGTGCGGCAAGACCCTGTACACCCAGCCGTCGGCCAAAGGCACCCGCGGCTACGTCTGCCGATCCGGCAGCCCCTCCTACGGGTGCGGCCGGATCCGCATCGCCGCCCCGGCGCTGGAGGAGATCGTCGCCGCACGAGCTCTTGCCCGGCTGGCCTCCCCACAGGTGCTCGATCGGCTACGGCGAGCCGTCGGCGCGTTCGGCACCGACGGGTTCAGCATCGAGCAGGACCTCAAGGACCTCGACGATCGCCTGCGCGAGGCCGGTGAGCAGTACGCCCGCCGAGAGCTGAGCATGACGACGCTGCAGGCAATCGAGAAGCAGGGCAAGATCGAGCGTAAGCAACTGCTGGAGCGCGCCAAACAGGCGGACCGTCTCCTCAGCATGCCGGCGCCGGAAGCTCTGGCCGACTGGTGGGTCGATGCCTCCGTCGACCAGCAGCGCGAGCTGCTGTCACTCGTCCTTGATCACGTGAAGGTGAAGCCGGCCGCCCGGCGCGGGAATGTGCCGCTGGACACGGACAGGCTCGAATTCGTCTGGAAGTAGGCGAGAGTCACCTAAGGTCGATGTCCGGGTGTCCCCTGAGGACATAGGGACTGCGGCCGGTAGAAGATCGTTGATAGGCTTCTTTCCCTTGGGGTATGTGGGGCCGCAGTTGCTCTGTGGGACACACTTACACGCCAAGAGGACGGGGGCGTACCTGCGTGAGCCGGGACCGGGCCATACGCAAACTGAAGCTAGCGCAGCTGATCGAGCAGGAGATCACGTCCGGGAAGCTGCCCGATGCCAAGATCGACGAACGCGTCGTGAAACGTGCCGCGGAGCTGTTCGTCAAAGCTCCGCGCGGCAGGCGCAAGCCGCACGCCTGAGCGTCGCTCAACCTCGCAACCCGGTAGGCATCTGTATATCTTTTATTGACGCCAAGATCACCGCTTACTACAATGAATCTATACAGCAAAGACTTTGCTGATCATTGTGGGAGGACGAAATGACCGCCAAGCCGAACTTCAAGCAGATCGAGGTCGCCCGCATCGACCGCGACCCGGAGCAGCCGCGTAAGGAGTTCAAGCAGGAGGAACTCGACGAGCTGGCCGCGTCGCTGAAGGCCAACGGGCAGCTGCAGGCGATCGCCGTGCGCTACGACAAGACGAGCCGGCGCTACACGATCGTGGTCGGCGAGCGGCGGTGGCGAGCCGCTCAGCAGGCCGGCATCGAGAAGCTGAACGCGCAGGTGTTCGACATCGACGACGACCGCGCCTTCGAGCTTCAGATCGCCGAGAACGTCAACCGCCTCGACATGTCACCGATGGAAGAGGCGGCGGCCTATGACCTGCTGCACCGGCGCGGCTGGGATATCGCCCGGATCGCTGAGGCGTACGGCAAGACCGAACCGTACGTGCAGTGGCGCATTGACCTGCTCAACCTCAACCCGGACGCCAAGGACCTGGTCGAGAAGGGTCACCTGCCCATCAACGCGGCCTGGTACGTGTGCAAGCTGGACGCCGACACGCAGCAGCGATTCTTGGTCAAGTGGGCCCGCGGTGACTTCAAGAGCCCCCGGGACGCCGAGGAGTTCGCCAAGGCGTGCCGTCACGTGCAGGCTCAGGGTTCCTTCTTCACCCTCGACGAGTCGCAGCACAGCGAGGAGAAGCAGGAAGAGGTCGCCGCCGCCCGCCGCCGGGTCATCACGAAGATCGAGCGGCTGGCCGTGGCCGGCGAGATCCTGACCGAACTCGCCGGTACCGACCCGGCGGAGCTGGCGCAGGTCCTGGCCGGTGCCGACGGGGGAATCGCGGCCTACCAGGAGCGCATCAGCCACCTGCAGGCCGCCGCGGGCAAGACAGTGACGGTGTTGCGCAAGGCCGCCGCGATCGCCGCGGCGGTCACCATCGACATCGACCCCGCCGCTGTCGCCGTCGCCGGCAGCGAGGGCCAGCCGGACACCGCCTCGACCGACGGCTCCGGCCACGACAGCGCCGCCGAGGAAGAGGCCGGCGAGCGCTCCGAAGCCGATCTCGCCTTCGCCTCCGCCTGACCGCCAAACGCGATGACCGCACGGTGGCACTGTCGGACCGATATATACGGCCGCAGTGCTACCGTGTATGGTCGTTGATCGTGGGTGATGGCTGGACCGCCATCACCCTGGCCGGTCCCCCTGCCTTAAGAGCGGCGCAACCGCGCCACCTGACCAGGAAACGGAAACCGCCATGCACACTGCACCACCCACCGCGAGCCGGCTCGCGCCACTGCGACCGGCGATCAGCCCAACCACCAACTGCCCCTCGACCGCCGCGTACAAGCGGGTCGATAGGCCATGAGCACCGGACCCATGCTCCTGGCCCCTCTTCCGGCCGCCGACGCCGCCGAGTTGCGCCGCATGGCCATCGCCGCGGCCAGCCGCGCCGCGGCACAAGAAGGTCTGCCGCTCAACCGGGTGGTGATCGGGCGGCTCGTCGATGCCGTCGTCGACGGTCTCGCCCACCGCCTCCTGACCCGCGGCTTCCAGCTGGCCTGTGACCGGGCCGAGGAGTACATCGCCGAGATGGATCAGTACCTGCTCGTGCCGGCACGCCGACGGGCCGCCGCAGGCCTCGACGCGGCGGGCACCCTCGACACGCATCTGCAATACGTCCAAGGGATGCGTGACCTGCACTCCGGCGTGCGGGCGACGTTGGACCGGCTCGCACGAGGCAGCGGTTCAGCCGACGGGGCGGGCACCGCTGGTTCGGCGCTGATCGTCGAGCACCTTCCCCGACCACTGCTGCGAGAGACGACGTGACCGTGCACCTGTTCACCTGCCGCTACCAGCGGTTCCGACCCGACATGGGGACACCCGTACGGACCACCGCGGGGTACCCGAGATTCACCCTGGGGTACGAGCTGGCGGGCCACGCGCGTCTCATCAGCCCGACCTGGGCGATGGTGTCGATCAACGACGAGGCAACCTACCGCGGCCTGTACCGGCAGATGCTCGACGCCCGCGGTGTCGACGCCGTCCGCGACGAACTCCAGGCCATCGCCGACCAGGTGCCCGATCCGCGCCTGGTGCTCCTGTGCTTCGACGACCTGTCGAAGCCCGACGGATGGTGCCACCGACGCATGTTCGCCGACTGGTGGACCGAGCACACCGGCACCGAGGTTCCCGAACTCGCCGAGCCGCCCATCGCGAGCCTGTTCTGAAGCCGAGCGGGTGCCGGACGGCGTCATCCGTCCGGCACCCGCCCGGTACCGCTTGACCGGCCCTGGCACACGCCTGGCAGCTACCGCCAGGGCCGCACTCCCCTCGTCCAACACAACGCTGAGGAGCGCCCATCATCATGGCTGCTACGCCTGCTGATCGGAACCCCGCACCCACCGACAAACTGACGGTCCCCCAGGTCTGCGAAGAACTGAATATCGAGCGATCGACCTTCTACCACTGGCGTCAGACGCATCAGGCGCCCCGCTGCATCAAACTGCCCAACGGACAGATCCGCGTCCTGCGCAGCGACCTCGACGCCTGGATCGACGGCATGAAGGAAGCCGCATGAGCCCCCGACGAGCATCGAGAACCGGTGTTCCCGGGCGCGAGCTCAAGCTGAGCCTCAAGGTACGGATCCAGGGAATCCTCGAGAACGTCAACAAGCCCAAGATCGGCAAGAATGGCAAGCCGGGGAAGCCCTCGAAGACCTACACCGCACGGTGGGTCGTCGACACCGAACCGCACCGCCTCACCTTCGCCACCTGGACCCTTGCCGACGCCTGGCGCAACGAACTGCTCGGTTACCAACGTCGCGGGATTCCCTTCGACGTCGAGTCCGGCCTTCCGGAGCCGCTTGCTCGCAAGGCCGCCTCGAAGTCCTGGTACGAGCACGCGGTTGCGTTCGTCGACATGAAGTGGCCCGACATCGCCCCGAAGTCTCGCTCGTCGATCGCCGAGAGCCTGTCGCGAGCGACCACGGCCCTCACGACCAGCACCCGCGACGCCCCTGATGCGAAGCTGCTTCGCCAGGCCCTGGAGCACTACGCCTTCAACACGGCGGCCCGTGCCGCCGGGCCGCCGCCCGAACCGCTGGCCGCGGCCGTCGAATGGATCAGCCACAACACCGTGGCGATGACGGACTTCGACGATCACACACAGGGTTCAGCGCTCGTCCGGGCTGCGCTCAACCGCATCGCCGTGCGAGTCGACACGGGTAAGCAGGCAGCAGCGAATACCGTGGCTCGCCGGCGAGCCGTCCTGCACGCCTGCCTGGACTACGCCGTCGAGCTGGGCATACTGCCGGCGAACCCGCTCAAACGAGTGAAGTGGTCCGCACCGAAGTCCACCACCGTCGTAGACCGGCGCACGGTCGTCAACCCAACCCAGGCCCGGCGATTCCTCGAGGAGGTCGGTAAGACGGGCCGGCAAGGGCCACGGCTTGTCGCGTTCTTCGCACTCATGTACTGGGCGGGTCTGCGCCCGTCTGAAGCCCTTCACCTCAAGCGGAGCAACCTGCTGAGTCTCCCGAGCAAAGGGTGGGGCGAGGGACTGCTCACCCGGTCAAACCCTCGCGGCGGGCGGCGATGGACCAACGAAGGCCGGTCCCGGGAAGAGCGACAGCTCAAACACCGGGCCCAAGGCGACACCCGGCCGTTCCCCATCCACCCCGAGCTGGTGAGCGTCCTGCGCACTCATATCGACGAGTTCAAGATCGGACCCGATGAACTGATCTTCCTCGGCCCCCGCGGCGGGCTCCTCGCCGAATGGGTCTACCTCGAAACCTTCCACACCGCCCGCGAAGCGGCACTCACACCATCCGAAGCAGCCTCACCGCTGCTCGACGTCCCCTACAGCCTGCGACACGCCTGCGTGTCGACCTGGCTCAACGCCGGCGTTCCCGCCACCCAAGTGGCCGAATGGGCAGGCCACAGCGTCGAAGTCCTACTCCGGGTCTACGCCAAGTGCCTCGTGGGCCAGGACGAAGTGGCCCGCCGACGCATCGAGGGAGCCACCCAACCGCCGGACGAGGAACCACCTGAGAATGATCCTCAGACCAACAAGCCCGACAGCGAGTAGCAGGGCCAGCCATACGCGCCGAGGGTGGAGGCACGCAGGCCCGATCGGATTTCAATCGACCCGGCCCGGCCTCCACCCGGCCTTGCTCAGCCCGCCCTCCGGAGCTGCTCGCCCTTGAACCACGACACGAACAGCCGGCCGAGCTCCTTCCAGTCCTCAACAGACGCTCGCTCGTCGGCGTGCAGGTCAAGGCACTCATCGACCGTCCAGCCCTCAAGGGTGATGTAGGGCTCAGTCCACTGGGCCCGTTGCCACGCAGCCCGGACGACCTGTCTTCCTTCGGCCTTGCCGACCCCGATCCAGAACAGATTCCCAGGATCGGGCGCACGCCCAATGCTCGGGAACTCCGCCGCCCGCGACCAGCGTCGCCACGCGTGGTTGAAGGCGAACTCCAGATCCATCTTGCTGCTGGAGACGGCGTCAACCCCCTGTGCCAGCACGCCCAGGGCGACCCCCTCAACTACATGCCGAATCTGCTGGTCCTTCGACTCCATGACGACGATGCTAGCCAGCATGATGTTGATCGCGGCCGCGCAGAGCCGCTCGGCCGGTCCGACTATGCCGATGAGACCCGAGCAGCCGTCCGTAACAGACGGTGATGAACGCAAGGGCTCAAGCGCGAGGCTGGACCCGAACTTGCCGACACGTATACGACACGGACACTCGTGAAGGCCCGTTTTCAGCCGTTGATAGCTGGACACCTGCACCGCTTCAGATGACCCTGATACAACGCCGCCGGGTGCCGCGCGGAGCGCAAAAGCGCAGGTAAAGCGCGGTGTCAGTCGATCAACGGGCCGGAGGGACGCGGAACGCCTTGCTGGTTTTCAAGACCGGCGCCATCGGCCACTAGGCGAGCCCTCCCGAGCGCGGCGGTATTCAGTCTGCCAGATCGGCTCACGAGCCGCGGAACGGACACCGGTGCGCCGGGCTGCCGTCGCGGCCGGCCGTCGTTCCGCACGGGGATGAGGGCTCGCGCGGCGGCAAGGGCATGGGATCCGGCCCGGCGCAGGGGGGACCGGCTGGGGCGGCGCAGACGGCGGGGCCCGGCCGGCGCGCCCCCGCGCTGACCGGGCCCCTGTTCTGGGGGACGGTGACATGTGTCAGCAGTCTGCGCCTCCGTAAAACCGCAGCTCAACGCTGCTAAGGAAGGCGTAAGGAAGATCGAGCGGGCCGGATGGATCGGGTGGCCGAACGGCTGGAATGTGCCCGGATTCTGTTATGGGCCGCCGAACCGCTTAAGTGAAACTTATTTTAAGCCTCTTAACATGTGGCTGAGCTGCTGAAACACCGTGATTGGCCAGCTCGGGGACGGTTGACATGCCATAGACGGGGATGTTTATCGTTCGCTGCCTTACCCATCCCGGCCAGGCCCCCACCTGCGGTCAAGGGAGTCCCCACCATGCGCACTGTCGGAAAGAGAGCCGTCCTCGCGGGCGCGGTGAGTGCCGCGCTGCTCAGCGCCGGCGCCGCCGTGGCGCTCGCACCGTCGGCGTTCGCCGCGAACGAGCCCGTCCAGATCTACCTCACCACCACCAGCGACGGCGGTGGGCGTACGGTCACGCGCGGCCTTCAGCAGCAGACCCCGATCTCGTTCGCGTCGAGCACCGGGGGCGCCAACCAGACCATCACGGTCAACGAGAACACGACGTACCAGCAGTTCGAGGGCGGCGGCGCGTCGTTCACGGACACCGCGGCGTGGCTCATGAACGGCAGCGGCGCGCTGTCCGCGGCCACTCGCAACGATGTCATGACCAAGCTGTTCAGCCCTTCCGGCGGCATCGGGGTCAGCGCCGTCCGCAATGTCATCGGGTCGTCGGATCTGGCGCGGTCCAGTTACTCGTACGACGAGACGTGTTGCGATCTCAACGATTTCTCGCTGAGCCGCGACACCGACGTGATGGCCCTGACGAAGCAGGCGCGCGGGCTCAATCCCCAGCTCGCGCTCTTCGCCTCGCCGTGGTCCGCGCCGTACTGGATGAAGGACAACAACTCCTACAACCAGGGGTACCTGAAGGCCGAGTACTACAAGACGTACGCGCAGTACTTCGTCAAATACCTGCAGGGGTACGAGGCTCAGGGCGTACACGTCAATTACGTCACGGAGCAGAACGAGCCCGGATGCTGCGCCGGATATCCGTCCATGCAGTGGCCGGTTTCCGGCCTGCAGTCGTTCGCCAAGAACGACCTGCTTCCGGCCCTGCAAGGGGCCGGTCTGAGCACGAAACTGCTGGTACACGACTGGAACTACAGCGATTACGACACGTGGGCCGCGCCCCTGGTCAACGACGCGGCGATCCGCAACCACCCCAATTTCGGCGGCGTCGCCTGGCACGGTTACGGCGGCGATCCGAGCAAGGCTTCATCGGTACGGGCGCAGTACCCGTCCATGAATCAGTACTTCACCGAGCACTCGGGCGGCACCTGGGTCACGAACCAGCACGCCGAGGACATGAACAACCTCATCGACTACACCCGTAACTGGGCGCGGTCGTGGACCAAATGGAGCCTCGCGGTCGACCAGAACATGGGGCCGCACAACGGCGGCTGCGGCACCTGCACCGGCCTGATCACGGTGCACAACGGGGACGGCCGCAGCGGGCAGGTCGATTACACCGTCGAGTACTACACGATGGGCCACCTCACCAAGTTCGTGAAACCGGGCGCCGTACGCATCGACTCCACCGCGAACAGCACCGTCAAGAACGTCGCGTGGAAGAACCCGGACGGGTCGAAGGCGCTCATCGCGTACAACACCAGCGGCAGCACGCAGACCGTCAAGGTGAACTGGGGCAGCCAGTCGTTCGTCTACAGCCTGCCCACCCGTACCTCGGCGACCTTCACCTGGACCGGCAGCCAGAGCGGCACCGGTACGCCGTCCGGCCGGACCGGCGCGATCACCGGCCTGGGCGGCAAGTGCCTCGACGTCACCGACGGCTCCACCGCGAACGGCAACCTGCCGCAGATGTGGACGTGCTTCGCCGGCTCCACCAACCAGACGTGGACGATCGGCACCGACGGCACCGTTCGCGGCCTCGGCAAGTGCCTCGACGTGGCCAACAACGCCACGACTGACGGCGGCACCGTGCACCTCTGGGACTGCATCGGCACGGTCGCGACCCAGAAGTGGCAGATCTCCAACGGCGCGATCGTCAACAGCGCGTCGGGTAAATGCCTCGACGTGAAGGACAACAACACGGCCGACGGCGCGAAACTGCAGATCTGGTCGTGTACGGGCGCCGCGAACCAGCGCTGGACCGTGCCCGCGTAGGGGCGGCCGGCGACGACGGGACGGCTCGCGGGTGGCGGTGGTGCCACCGGCGAGCCCTCCTCCGTTTTCTGTCACACCCCTCGGGCAAGCTTCATCCCATGCACGCCATCGTGATCGAGAAGCCGGGCGGACCCGAGGCACTGGTCTGGGCCGAGGTCCCGGATCCCGAGCCCGGCCCAGGGGAGGTCGTCGTCGAGGTCACCGCCGCGGCCGTCAACCGTGCCGACGTGATCCAGCGGCAAGGCCACTACCCGCCGCCGCCCGGCTCCCCGCCGTACCCCGGTCTCGAATGTTCCGGCGTGATCGCCGCGACCGCGCCCGACGTGACGGACCACCACGTCGGTGAGCGGGTCTGCGCTCTGCTGGCGGGCGGCGGCTACGCCGAGCGCGTCGCCGTGCCGGCCGGCCAGCTGCTCCCGGTGCCGCAGGGCATGTCGCTGCAGGAGGCGGCGGCGCTGCCCGAGGTGGCGTGCACCGTCTGGTCCAACGTCGTGGACATCGCCCGCCTCCGCAAGGGCCAGACCCTGCTCGTGCACGGCGGGGGCGGCGGCATCGGCACCTTCGCGATCCAGCTCGGCAAGGCCCTGGGCGCCACCGTCATCGTGACCGCCCGCGAAGCCAAGCACGAGCAGTTGCTGGCGCTCGGCGCAGATCTTGCCGTCGACTACACCATCGGCGACTTCGTCCAGGCGACCCGCGACTTCACCGAGGGCCACGGCGCCGACGTCATCCTCGACATCATCGGCGCGAAATACCTCGCGCGGAACATCGACGCCCTCGCCACGGACGGTCACATCGTCACGATCGGCATGCAGGGCGGCCGCAAGGGCGAGCTCGACTTCGGCGCCCTCATGGCCAAGCGCGGCACGGTCGCCGCGACGACGCTGCGCGCCCGCCCGGTCCCCGACAAGGCGCGCATCGTGCGCGGGGTCCGAGACCAGGTGTGGCCGCTCGTCGACGCGGGCGCCATCCGGCCCATCATCGACCGCACGCTCCCCATGCGCGACGCCGCGGACGCCCACCGCCTCATGGAGTCGAGCGACCACCTGGGCAAGATCGTCCTACTCCCGTAAGCCGGCGCCGAAGCTGCCCCGGGCCGGGCCGGGCCGGGCCGGGCCGGCCGATTGGGCTCTGGTCGGGCCGGTTGGGCTCAGGCCGGGCCGGTCGGGCTCTGGTCGAGCCGGTTGAGCTCAGGCCGGGCATGCGTCGCTCGGTCCTGCGGCGCCAGTGCGTGGGCCGGTCGGCCCGGACGTTTCCGGGCCGACCGGCCGCCCGGCGAACTCAGACCTGGATGTTGACGATGCCGGAGAAGACCCGCAGCCGCCACGTGCAGCTGGAACCGGTAGCCACGCCGAAGAAACCGCTCCGGCCGCCCTCGTGGCCGTTGAGCGTCAGCGTGCCGGTCTCCTTGTCGGACGTCGTCACGTACTCGTAGCCGTCCGTCTTGCCCTCCCACGTCATGATCACGTACGGGAAGTCGGAGCCGGTGCAGTCCCAGGACACGATGGCCTTGTAGTCGACGGTCGGTACCTTGATCGTCGGGCTGGTCCACTGGTTCGAGGGCTCGGACCAGTCGGCGATCTGCTTGGACCGGCGCTGCACGACCTGGACGGCGTCGAGACGGGCGGCGTTCTTGCGGGCCGCGGTGCCGGCGAAGACCGCCTTCCAGGTTCCCGTGGTGTCGGCGACGTAGCGGCGGGTGAAGTTGCCTGCGTCGTTGGTGTTCGCGTAGCCGCGGTACGTGAAGGCGGTCGACGCGGTGCCGGCCTTGCGGAAGTAGAAGCTCACCTTGCCGCGGTTGCCGGTCGCGCCGAGCCAGACGCGGCCGGTCAGTGTCACGGTCGAGCCCTTGAGCGCGGGCTCGGGCGTCGCGTTGAAGGTCATCTTGACGGCGGTCTGGGCGGCCGGTGCAGCCGGAGCTGCCGGTGCGGCCTGGGCCGTTCCCGCGGTGGCGACGAGGGCGGTCGCGGTGGTGAGCAGGGTCAGGAACAGGGACGGCTTGCGACGCATGAAACGGGTGGCCTTTCGGGCTTGTTCACTGTGGTATGTCCGAAGTGTCACAGCCGTGCGCGGCCACGTCGAGGACGGCGGCGCACAACCACCGTGTCCGGTTCGCCCGAATGGTGTCAGTCGCCGATCAAGCGGCGGGGACCCGCACCCAGTCGGCCCAATTCGTCGCCGGGATTGATCAGCGGGCAGCGGTCGATCGACATGCAGCCGCAGCCCACGCAGCTGGTGAAGTCGTCGCGCAACTGCTGCAGGTGACGCATCCGCCGGTCGATCTCGGCCTGCCAGCACTGCGACACCCGGGCCCAGTCCCCCCGCGTCGGGGTGCGGTTGTCCGGCAGCACCGCGAGGACCGCCGCCACGTCCTTGAGCGGGATGCCGACCCGCTGGGCGATGCGGATGAACGCCACCCGGCGCAGCGCGTCGCGCCGGTAGCGGCGCTGGTTGCCGGCGGTACGGGTGCTGGTGATCAGGCCTTGGCGTTCGAAGAAGTGCAGGGCCGACACCGACACCCCGCTGCGGGCCGCGAGCTGGCCGACCGTGAGCTCCATCCCCCGCATCCCTTCGCCGCTTGACCTCAACATTAGTTGGGGTTCTAGCGTCGGCGGGCATGGACACCACGCCGCTTCGCCTCGCCGTCATCGTCGGCAGCACCCGGGAGGGCCGGTTCGGGCCGACCGTCGCCGCCTGGATCGCCGACCTGATCGGCCGGCGACCCGACCTGAAAGCCGACCTCATCGACCCCGCCGACACCAATCCACCCGACAGCCACAAGACCGATGACCACCAGGCTGGGAGTGCCCAGGCTGGGAGTGCCCAGGCCGGCAGTGGCCAGGCTGGGAGTGGCCAGGCCGGCAGTGGCCAGGCTGGGAGTGGCCAGGCTGGGAGTGGCCAGGCCGGGAGTGGCCAGGCTGGGAGTGGCCAGGCTGGGAGTGGCCAGGCTGGGAGTGGCCAGGCTGGGTGCGGCCAGGCCGGCAGTGGCCAGGCTGGGAGCGGCCAGGCCGGCAAGACGGCCGGCGGGACCGTCACGGAAGCGCTCGGGCTCGCCGACGGGTTCGTCGTCGTCACGCCCGAGTACAACCACAGCTATCCCGCGCCGCTGAAGGCGCTGATCGACGGTCACTTCGGCGAGTGGCGGGCCAAGCCCGTCGGGTTCGTCTCGTACGGCGGGATGTCCGGCGGCCTGCGCGCCGTCGAGCACCTGCGCCCGGTCTTCGCCGAACTGCACGCCGTGACCGTGCGGGACACCGTCAGCTTCCACGGCGCCCGTCAGTGCTTCGGGGCGGACGGGCGTCCCGTGGACCCGGGCAGCACCACCGCGGCGGAGCGCATGCTCGACGGGCTGGCCTGGTGGGGGAACACCTTGAGGGACGCCCGCGTGCTGCGCCCGTACCCGATGGGAGCGTGACGATGCAGATCAGTGACCGGATTCCGGACCCGGCGCGAGACGATGCCCGGTTTGTCGTCTCCGGTGAATGGGCGGCGACCGGCCAGGAGGCGGCGGCCGGCCAGGAGGCGGCGGCCGACCGGGAGGCGGCGGCCGCGGCCGTCGTGGACGCGTGGCGGGCGCAGCCGTGGCCGGAAGGCCTGCTCTCGTACTCGATCTACCTCGATGCCGACGGCGACCTCGTCCGGGACTATGCACAGTGGACCGGCGAGCCGGCGGTCCCGGATGTGCCCGGCGTCGCGCGCCGCGACCATGCGGAATACCGGCTGTATCGCGGTTCGCGGAAGGGCGGCGTTCCCGGCGCGTTCGTCGTCGTGCGCGTCGACACGGACAGCGCCGATCTGTCCCGGACGTGGGTGGACGCGGTCTTCGACGCGCTGGCGCACGACGAGGATCTGCCTCCGGGTGGCCTCGGCGCGTTCTTCCACATCAGCACGGACGGCACGCGGGTGCTGAACTACGCCGAGTGGGAGAGCGCGGAGGCGCACCGTCAGGCCCTCACGGCGACCGGTCGCGGGATCTCGAACGGTCCGTTGTGGGACAAAGTCCAAACCATGCCGGGGGTACGGCCGCAGAGCGTCACCCGGTTTCACCTGTACGCGACGCTGACGCCTTGACGAGATGAAGCGCGACCGCGTCCCGGACCGCCGCCTCCTCCGGCATGGGGGTTAGTCTGCTCCGCGCGCCGCGAGCAGGTGCCGGCGTTCGGCCTCGTTGTGGGTGAGTTCCGCCGCACGCTCGTACGCCCGCGCCGCCTCGGCCGTACGCCCCAGCCGGCGGAGCAGGTCGGCGCGGACCGCGTGGAAGACGTGGTACCGGTCGAGGCCGAGCCCGTCGACGATCTCCAGCGCGGACGCCGGACCGGTGACCTCGGCGACCATGACGGCCCGGTTCAGCGCCACGACCGGCGTCGGGGCGAGCGCCGTGAGCTGGTCGTACAGCTGCAGGATCGCCGGCCAGTCGGTGGCCGCGGCGGTCGGCGCGGCGCTGTGCACGGCGTTGATCGCGGCCTGGAGCTGGTACGGCCCCGGCCGGCCGCGGCGTACGCACGCCCGCACGATCCGCTGTCCCTCGGCGATCAGCGCGGTGTCCCACCGGGAGCGGTCCTGGTCGCCGAGGCGTACCAGCTTGCCGTCCACTGTGGTGCGTGCGGGGCGGCGTGCGGCGATGAGGAGTTGCAGCGCCAGCAGGCCGGACACCTCCGGCTCGTCCGGCATGAGAGCCGCCAGCATCCGGGTGAGCCGGATCGCCTCGGCGCACAGGTCGTCGCGGACGAGGGCGGGGCCGGTGCCGGCCGCGTACCCCTCGTTGAAGATCAGGTAGAGCACGACCAGGACCGGCCGCAGCCGGTCCGGCAGCTCGGCTTCCTCCGGCACCCGGTACGGGATGCCGGCGTCACGGATCTTCGCCTTGGCCCGGACGATGCGCTGCGCCATCGTGGCCTCCGGCACCAGGAAGGCGCGCGCGATCTCCGGTGTGGTCAGCCCGCCGACCAGCCGCAGCGTGAGCGCCACCTGCGCCTCCTGCCGCAGCGCCGGGTGACAGCAGGTGAAGATGAGCCGCAAGAGATCGTCCTCCTCCGAGGTCCGGCCGCCGCGCAGCCGCAACGCCTCGGCCTCCTTCGCGCCCCGGGCCGCCTCCCGGCGGAGGTGGTCGACGGCCCGGTTCCGCGCGGTCGTGATGATCCAGCCGGCCGGGCTGGGCGGCATCCCCTCGCGCGGCCAGCGGTCGGCCGCCACGGCGAAGGCGTCCTGCACCGCTTCCTCGGCCAGGTCGAGATCGCCGAGGTAGCGGGTCAGGACGGCCACCGCGCGCCCGTACTCCGCGCGGTAGACCTCGGTCAGCCCTGGAATGGCCGGACCTCCACCGGCAGCGTGGTGATCGCCGCCATCCGCCGCGCCCAGTCCAGCGCGCCGTCGAGGTCCGGCGCCCGGACCACGGTGAAGCCGCCGAGGTGTTCCTTGCCCTCGGTGAAAGGGCCGTCGGTGAGCATGGTCTCGTCGTCGCGTACGCGCACCACGGTCGCCGTGCCGGGCGGGCAGAGGCCCGCCGTGAACACGAATGCTCCGGTGTCGTGCATTTCCTGGTTGAGCTCGGCGAGCCCGCGCATGATCGGTTCGAGGAACTCGGGCGCCGGCGCCGGTCCGTCGGGCTGATACAGGCTGAGCAGGTACGTCTTCACATCCGCCTCCTTGGGATATGTGTTCTTCACGCCCTACACGAACGGCGGTCGCCCGAAATCGACAGCGGCCCCGGATGGATTTTGCCCATTCCACGGAACTGCGCCGTACATGTGTGTTGGCATGGTCCGCGGAATGACCAATGACGTCCGGGTTCCCATTGTCGCCGCTGAAACGGGTGACGAACCGACCGGCGGCAGCGACGCTGCGGTCCGGATGGGATGCGCGTGAGTGCCCCGGGCCGAGTACGGAGGCTCCTGCTGTCCCGTCCCACCACCGGCCGCGTGCTGGCCGCCGGCGCCCTGGCGCTGGCCGTGAGCGCACCGGCCCTCGAACCCGTCCAGATCTCCGCCGAACCCCGGCCCAACCCCGTCCTCGCCGTCGCGCCCGCCGCGGCGGGCGACGCGACGCTTGCGGCCCGGTCCCGCGACCGGGTGGCGTCGCGGGCCGCGGCCCGCAGGTCGGCCACGCGCCCTGCCGCGACGGCGCTGCGTGCGGCGCAGCGTCAGATCGTGACGGTACGGCGGGCAGAGCAGTCCCGCCGCGCCGCCGAGCTCCGGGCCGCCGCCGAGCGTCGCGCGCTCGCCCAGCGCCGAGCGCTCGCCCAGCGCCGGGCCCGCCTCGCCGCCGCGCACCGGGCTCGTGTCGCCGCCACCGCCGAGCGGGCCCACCGGTCCGGGCGGGCCGACCGGGCCGAGCGCCGGGGTCGCCTCGCCGACCGGGCCGGCCGGCGGACCGCCACCAAGCGCGCTGACCGGGTGCACCACCGCACTCGCCGCGGCGCGCCGGCCGGGATGTCCGCGGTCATCGCCTTCGCCCGGGCCCAGGTCGGCAAACGCTACTCGGCGGGAGCGGAGGGCCCGAACGCCTTCGACTGCTCCGGGTTCACCAAGCGCGCGTACGCCCGCGCCGGCATCCGCCTCCCGCACTCGTCGGGAGCGCAGGCCGCCCGGGCCCGCTCGGTCTCCCGCTCCGCGGCCCGGCCCGGCGACCTGGTCGTCGGCGCGGGGCATGTGGGCATCTACATGGGCGGCGGCATGATGATCGACGCCGGGAACCCGCGTACCGGGGTCGTCTACCGCAAGATGTACGCGGGCCTGCACATCGAACGGTTCTGACAGCCCTTCGCCGGCGCCGGGTCGATCGACCTTCCCGGCGCCGGTTTCGGGGGTCGGCGCCCGGCCGCCATCCTGGCGCCGGTCTCGGGAAGATCGGCGCCGGTCTGGGGGGCTTGGCGCCGGGCCCGGGGGCTCGGCGCCGGCGATGTTCGGCCGGTGAGGTGCTCGGATCGGGGCCTGCGGTGCCGATGAGACGGGTCATGGGGAGCAAGCCCGCGTCGACGCGTGCCGGCGACGAGGGCTTCACGCTGATCGAACTGCTCGTCGCGATGACCGTCATGGTGGTCGTGACGTCGATCGCCACCGCGGGGATCGTGTCGATGTACCGGTCGGCGGACGATGTCGACACCCGATCGGTGGCGCAGGCGGAGCTGGGGCTCGCGCTGCAGCGGCTCGACCGGCAGGTGCGCTACGCCGAGGGCGTCTCGACGACGCCGGACACCGGCGCCTCCACCGTCGACTTCCTCACCATTCAGGGCACGCAGCAGGTCTGCGTACAGCTGCGGGTCGTCGCCGGGGTGCTGTCCCAGCGGACCTGGGCGTACGCCGGGAACCCGATCAATCCGACGCCGTGGCGGCCGCTCGCCTCGGGGCTGACGTCGGCCCGGCCGTTCACGTACGTGCCGCCGGACGACTCGCTCGGGCACCAGCGGCTGCGGATCGACCTGCGCCGGGAGCAGGACGCGAACCAGGCCACGTTCACCGCGCTCAACACCGACCGGACCAGCGGCAACGACTACTGCGCGGCCGGCCGTACGCCCTGATCAGGGTTTCGGGAGGGTGATCCGGACGGTCGTGCCGATGCCCAGCTCGCTCTCCACGTGGATGCTGCCGTGGTGCGCGTCGATGATCGAGCGGACGATCGCGAGCCCCAGCCCGGGCCCCGGCGTCGCCATGGTGTCCGCCGCCGCGCTGCGGAAGAAGCGGTCGAAGACGTGCGGCAGCTCGTCGGCGGGGATGCCCACCCCGGTGTCCGTGATCACCACCTCGGGTTCGGCGCCGGCCGTGGTGGTCACCGAGATCTCACCCCCGGCCGCGGTGAATTTGATCGCGTTCACGATCAGATGGTTCAGGGCCTGGCTCAGCCGCTTGGCGTCCGCCCGCGCCGGCACCGATCCGGCGCCTCGGTCGCGCAGCTGGACCTCGCGGTGCTCGGCGAGCGGCCGGCACGACCGGGTGATCTGGCGGGCCAGCCCGGCCAGGTCGATCTCGGTGAGGCTCAGCTCCACGCCCTCGTCGCTGAGCCGTGCGACGGTGAGCAGGTCGTCGATCAGGCGCAGCAGGCGGTCGGAGTTGCGCTGCATGACGGTCAGGAACCGGTGTGCGGTCTCCGCGTCGAACTCGCCGTCGAGCAGCATCTCGAGGTAGCCCCGGATGGACGACAGCGGTGTCCGCAGCTCGTGACTCACCGAGGCGAGGAACGAGTCCTTCATCCGGTCCAGCTGGCGCAGCCGGTCCACGATCTGGCCGGCGTGCCGTGCGTACCGGCGCAGCTCCAGCTGCACGGACGCGTGCCGGGCGAGGCTGCGCAGGGCCCGGCGCTGCTCCTCGGTCAGCTCCCGCGGCCGCTGGTCGATCACGCACACCGTGCCGATCGAGTGGATCCCGTCGAGCACGATCGGCGCTCCCGCGTAGAACCGGACCTGCCGGCCCGCGAGCGCCGGGGTGGCGGCGCCGGTGTCCGGAACCTCCATCAGTTCCTGGGCCCGGACCACCCGGAAGCAGTACGGGAGCTCGCCGCCGGCGCGGTCCCGGTCGACGCCGATCGCGGCCTTGACCCATTGCCGGTCCCGGTCGACGAAGGTCACCAGCCCCACGGGCGTCCCGCAGATCTCCGAGGCGAGCAGGGCGATGTCGTCGAAGTCGTCCTCCGCCGGGGTGTAGAGGACCTGGGCGTCGTGCAGGGCGGCGAGCCGGGCGGCCTCGTCGTCCTGCAGCGGAGCTCTCACGACAGTGATCGTCTCATCGCGGCGTCCTGGTCAGGGCCGGTTTGCGACGGCACCGACAGCAGTCGGCGCCCGTCCCGTGGGACAGGCGCCGACTTGCTGGCCGTGGCTTCGTCGCCGGGCGACCGATCACCACCAGGCGCGGGGATCTCCTGCCGCACGCACCCGGTCGGATGTCTGACACGACTATTCCCCGTGTCAAGCGGTTTGACGCGCACCAGCTGTGCGTTTGTTGAACTTTTCCGGCCGCGGCGGTCATAGGTCCGAAAGGTCCCTGACATGTCTTCCGGTTACGCTCGGCTGCACGGGGCAGTCTGACTGGACCGAGCACAGCTGGAAGGACAACGAGTATGAGCCTGGAGCGCGCCCAAGCACCGGATCCGTACGACATCCTGCCGCCGGTGCCTTCCTTCACGGTGACGAGCACGGACCTGGCCGACGGGCAGCCGCTCGACGAGCTGTACGTGCACACCGGCGTCGGTGGCAAGAACCTCTCCCCGCAGCTCGCCTGGTCCGGATTCCCGGAGGAGACCCGCGGCTTCGTGGTGACCTGCTTCGACCCGGACGCGCCGACCGGCAGCGGCTTCTGGCACTGGGTGCTGGTGAACCTGCCGAAGTCGGTCACCGACCTGCCGCGCGGCGTGGACCCGCTCCCCGAGGGGGCGTTCACGATCCGCAACGACTACGGCGAGGCCGGCTACGGCGGCGCCGCCCCGCCGCCCGGTGACCGCCCGCACCGGTACGTCTTCGCGGTGCACGCCCTGGACGTGGACCGGCTGGAGGTCGGCGAGGACGCGACCCCGGCGTACGTGGGCTTCAACCTCGCGTTCCACACGCTGGCCCGGGCGACGATCCGCCCGACATACCAGGTCAAGGGCTGACGGTCCGCTGCAAGCGAAAGCCCGCCGGGTCGGCCGACCCGGCGGGCTTCGTCGTTCGTGGGTGTGGGCGCTCGGTCAGCCGGGGACCTTGGCGACCACGAAGACCGACTGGCCGAACGGCGGCTTCACGATCTTCTCGGCGGCCTTGGTGACCGGCAGCACCACGCTGTCGTAGAGCTTCACCATCGGGCCCTCCTTCGGGGCCAGCTTGAAGATGCTCGTCGCGCCGTAGTAGCCGATGAGGCCGAGCGCGTTCGCGTAGTGCAGCTTCTCGATGGTGAGGCCCGCCTCCGTCATGGCGGCGCGCATCGTCTTCTTGGTGTAGCGGCGGATGTGGCCGGTCGCGATGTCGACCTGGCTCATCGCGAACATGAACGCCGGCACGATGAGGATGACCCGGCCGCCTGGGCGGACCAGCTCGGCCATGCTGCGCAGCGCGCCCACGTGGTCCTCGATGTGCTCGAGCACGTTGTACGACACCGCGGCGCTGTACTCACCGGCGGCGTCGGCGGCCGGCAGCAGCATCTGCCGCACGTCGATGTTCGCGTGGTCGGCCAGGCGCTCCTTGAGCTGCACGAGCCGGTCCGGGTCCGCCTCGGTGGCGGTGAAGTGCGGAACGTGCTCTGCCCACTCCAGGGCGTAGTCGCCGAGACCGCTGCCGATCTCGATCGGGTTCTCCCCCAGGTAGGGGAGGGCGAGCTCGACGAACCACCGACGGTGGTTCACCGCCATGGCGAGGCCTTCGAGCACTTCGGACTGGATCCGCTGGTCTCCAGTGATGTCTGCCATAAGTAGGTTCCCTCGTCTTGCCGATCCGAGCTGACAGCGGGACCGGAAGAGTTAACCATCCGGTGCGTCCTGCCGAAAGTTGAGCAGGGGGTGGGCGCTCTATTTTTGCCTGATTGAGACATTGCCCGGCGGGTACCCGGGGTCGTTACCCATCATGCACGACGGGTGCCCGTCACCGCTAAAACGCGCCTTCATATCGGGTCGATCACGCATCGGCCACCCGTCACAACACTGTTACCAACCTCGGTTAGGCTCGCCGATGCTATGACGATTACGGGTATTGACTCGACAGGCCAGTCGCCCGGCGGGAACCTTCTGCCACCGCCCCGCGAGGCCGCCGCCGAAGACCTGGACGCGGAGCTGATCGCGCTGGAAAGCGAGGTCGGGGCCGCGCCGATCTCCGTCATACCCGCAGATCGCACGGCACCTGCGGGCGAGCCGCAGGCGCCGCCGCGGCGGCGCTGGTGGCGTTCTCTCACCTGGCGAGACGCGCTCGCGATTACCTCGTTCATTGCGGTAGCGCTCTTCGTCACAGCTCCGTTGTGGCTCAACCTTGATCATGAGTTGCGCGACGATCCACAGGACCAAGCATTTTTCGAGTGGATGTTGGCGCACGGTGCACGCGTGCTCACGGATGGCGTTTATCCGTTCTTCTCGGATCGCATGAATTACCCCGATGGGGTGAACATGATGGCCAACACCTCGGTGTTGGCGGTTTCACTGCCGATGACGCCCGTCACTGCCATCTTCGGTCCGCATGTGGCGTTCAACGCGTTTCTCACGCTCGCGTTGGCACTTACCGGCATCTCGTGGTATCTGGTGCTCTCGCGCCACTTCGTGGCCTCGCGGCTCGCGGCGTGGGTCGGCGCGCTCTTCGCCACCTTCGCCCCCAGCATGATCTCGCACGCCGGCGGGCACCCGAACATCGTCTCGCAGTTCCTCGTCCCGCTGATCATCTGGCGGACCCTCGCGCTGCGGACCCCCGGCCGGGTGGTCCGCAACGGCCTCGCCCTCGCGGGCCTGCTCGTCTGGCAGGCGTTCATCAACCTCGAGGTCCTGTTCATGACCGCGGTGGGCCTCGGCATCTTCTGCGCGGTCATGGGGCTGGTCCGCCGTCGCGGCGGCCGTGCCGAGGTGCTCACCTTCCTGCGCGGCCTCGGCGTCGCGGCGGCCGTCTCGCTGGCGCTCCTGGCGTACCCGCTGTGTGTGCAGTTCTTCGGCCCGCAGAGCTACCACGGCCTGCCCGAGTTCGTCCGCTACTTCGGGGCCGACCTGGGATCCTTCACCGCGTACGCGCAGCGCTCGATCGCCGGCAACAGCGAGACCGCGGCGCGCCTCGCCCAGAACGCCTCCGAGCAGAACGCGTTCTTCGGCTGGGGTCTGGTGATCCTCTTCTTCGGCCTGGTGGCGTGGATGCGCCGCAGCGCCGCGGTCCTCACGCTCGCCGGGATCGGCCTGCTGTTCGGCGCGATGTCGCTCGGCCCGCAGGTCCGCCTGAACGGCGTCGACACCGGCGTCTCCGGCATCTGGGCACTGCTGCACAGCGTGCCGGTGCTGAACTCGGCCGTGCCCACCCGCTGGGCCATGGCGATCGCCCCGGTCGTCGGCATCGTCCTCGCGCTGGGCTGCCAGAAGGCGTCGGACCTGATGAAGGCGCAGCCGGGGGCGCGGGGCCCGGTCCGGGTCGCGATGATCACCGCGGTCGCGATGGCGCTGGTGCCGCTCGCGCCGACCCCGCTCGAGACCGTGAAGATGGACCCGGTCCCCGAGTTCGTCACATCGGGCGCCTGGCGGCAGTACGTGGACGACAACCACACGCTCGTGTCGCTGCCCCTGCCCGACAGCACGTATCCGGACCCGCTGCGCTGGAGCGCGTACACCGGGCTCGACATGCGCATCGCCAGCGCGTACGCGTTGCTGCCCAGCCAGAACCCGCTCGACCCGACCGACCGGACGGCGCTGTTCTCGCCGCCGTGGCGGCCGACGAGCGGCCTGATGACCTCCATCAAGCAGGGCAACCCGATCCCGGAGATCAGCGACACCCGGCGCGAGATGACCCTGGCGGACCTGCGCTACTGGAAGGCCGGCGTCATCGTGCTCACCCCGCAGGTGCGTGACATCGAGATGCTCCGCGCGATGACCGACCTGCTGGGTTTCCAGCCGACCTGGACCGGCGGCGCGTGGGTGTGGGATGTCCGTCACCTGGTCGACGACCCGAAGGCGACGCTGGGCTGACCCCGGCACAGCGATGCCGGCGCGGGATTCCCGCGCCGGCATTTTCTTCGAGGAGAATCAGGCCTGCTTGATGCAGCAGCCCATGCACACCTTCGGCTTGGGCAGCGTGAACGCCAGGCAGCACGTCTTGCGCTGCACGTCCAGCTTGCCGGCGCGGCCGGGAACCAGCTCGATGAGGTCTTCGACGCCGAGCGTGGTGAGCAGCGTGTCGATGGTCTGCGCGGACGAGCCGGGCATCACGTCCGCCGACCGCAGCACCGCGTACGCGACCCCGGACGCCAGCGAGCCCATCAGCGTGCGCTTGCCCAGCCGTACCTTCGCGTGGATGGCGTCGAGCAGCGGGGTGAGGTGCTCGTCCAGTAACGACCGGCGCAGCTCCGTCAGGAGCGCCGCCTCGTCCGCCACGACGCGTACCTCGGGCCGGCTGCTCAGCGCGAGCGGGTCCGACGGCAGCACCGCGACCGTGATGTCCGGGTGCAGGCCGAGGGTGACCAGCGGGCGCGGGTCGTTGAAGTGCATCAGCACGTCCGTGCCGGTGAGCAGCGGCACCCGGCGTGCCGACGCCCAGCCCAGCACCGCCGGGAGCGCCAGCCAGTACGTGTACGCCTTCCAGGCCAGCGCGGCCGCGGCGTGCGGCTGGGCCTGCCAGCGGTGCTTCGACGACTCCAGGAGGACGTTCAGCGCGCTCCCGGCGAGCTCGGCCGCGGGAACCCAGCCGGTGGTGTCGCGGATCAGGAGGTCGGGCGCGAGCCCCGGCAGCTCGGTGGACGTGCCGAACATCGCGCGCAGGCTCGCGGTGACGGGTGCCAGCGGGGAGTCGGCGAACGAAGCGTGACCGGGGGCGTGGTCCAGGGTGGTCGTCACCGGCTGCCGCCGGGCCCGGGGGAGCAGGGGCTCCGCTGGATCACCGTGCTCACCTCGCTGTCCTTGAATCGGGGCGCTGTCGTCGCTCAAGCTCTGAGGTCACCCACCGTACCCCGTTAAGGCTAGCCTAACCATGCCACCCCCTCGGTCCCCGGACAGGTGTTCTTCTGCACGAATACCCCCAGCTAGGGTCACCTAACGGAACGTTGCGCCGTTGCCGGAGGCGTCAAGGTATCTGTCGGCAACGCGCTACTAGCCCCATGCGGACACCGGAAGACATGGACACTGAAATTCCTGTCGCAAAGGGGACATCCGTGATGACCACCTCGCCTGTCGAGAGGGCCGCCGACCAGTTCGTGACGGCGCTCGCGCAGTGGCGGGTCGAGCGCGGGATGACGAAGAAGCAGCTCGCCGCCCGGATGGGCTTCGACCCGTCCTACGTCAGCCACGTCGAAGGCCGCCGGCACAAGCCCACGGAGGACTTCGCCCGGCGCGCCGAGGCGGTTCTGGCCGCCGGCGGCGCCATCTGGCAGAGATTCCAGGAGTACGACGAGCTGCGGCACGCACGCGGCGCCACGCTGCACCGCGACCCGCCGGTGCCCGTCCAGTGGATGCCGCCCGGCACGGGGCTCATCGTCGAACGGGAGGTCGCGGAGCTCACGTACACGCAGGGGGCGTACCGCTGCCGGATCCGGCGGGCGCTCTACAACGCCGGCGTCGAGCCCGTCACCCGCTACCTGGTGAAGATCGCGGTCGACCGGT
The DNA here is from genome assembly GCF_040677315.1 of Actinoplanes sp. NPDC049316. Taxonomy (NCBI): domain Bacteria; kingdom Bacillati; phylum Actinomycetota; class Actinomycetes; order Micromonosporales; family Micromonosporaceae; genus Actinoplanes; species Actinoplanes sp. NPDC049316. The sequence goes on from NZ_JBFAQM010000008.1 coordinate 51,573, forward strand.
ACCCGCACGACCCCGCCGGCTCCAACCGCCATCACCGTACGCACCCGCTCAGCTTCGACGAGATGGACCTGCACGCCGTCGCGGGCGAGGGGGACGCGGCGGAGCCGATGCACTGGCGGCTCAAGCTCGACCGGGACGCCGCCAAGGAGGTCTGGCTGCTCTTCGCCAACGACCACGGCCAGTTCCCGCTCTACCCGGGCGAACGGACGACGATCGACTACGCGTACACGGTCGGCGAGGAGAAATGGGGGCAGTGGTTCCAGCGGGCCGTGCGTCTGCCCACCCGCAACCTCACCGTACGGCTGGACTTCCCGGTCGAGTTCGAACCGCAGGTGTGGGGCGTCGAGACGTCGCTCGCCGCGGAGGTTCCCGTCCGTACGCCCCTCGAACGCCACAACGACGACAAGCGCGCCGTCTTCGAATGGTCGACCGACGCGCCCCTGCTCAATGCCCGATACCGCCTCGAATGGCGGTTCCGCGGGCAATCCGCACCCACCGTCGGCGACGAAGCAGTCCCGAGACCGGAAGTTGCTGCGGCCCCGCCCGGAGACGTCCTCCAGCGGGCCACCAACGGTCACGAGCTGAGAGCGAGCCAGCGGATGCGCGGAATCGGCATCGTCCAACGCGGCGCGGACCTGCTCCGCCAGCGCGCACGACACTTCCAGCTGCCCCGCGAGGGGGACGCGGCCCGCGAAGCCGTCGCCGCCCTGCGGACCACCATGGACCGCCTCGAGGGCGTCCACGACTTCAGCAAGGGCGTCGGCCTCGCCGCCCCGCAGATCGGCCTGGCCACCGCGGCGGCCATCGTCCGGCCGCCCGAGCGCGGCGCCGAGCCGGTCGTCCTGCTGAACCCGCGCGTCGTCGACGAGTCCGGCGAGACCGACGAACAGTACGAGGGATGCCTGTCGTTCTTCGACTACCGGGGGCTGGTCCGGCGGCCGCTGCGGGTCGACGTGGAACACGCCCGCTTCGACGGGACGCGTGTGATCACCTCGTTCGAACGAGCGATGGCCCGCCTGGTCAGCCATGAGATCGACCACCTCGAAGGCCGGCTGTACGTGGACCGCATGGCCGCCGACGCTACCCTCGTGCCGGTCGAGGAGTACGGCCAGACCGGGCGGCCCTGGGCGTACTGACGGCTATGAGTCGGAGAAGCTGTCGTACTTGACGCGGATCGACGGGACCTGAAGTTCGGCGAGGGTCTTGAGGGTCGACTTCACCATCAGCCCCGAGCCCGAGACGAAGAAGTCGTGCTCGTTCCACGGGCCGTACCGTCCGACGACGTCGGAGATGTTGCCGTGCTCGCCGGGGTACGTCGGATCGTCGCTGCAGGCGGTCACCACCGACAGCCACGGATAGCGGGCGGCGAGGCGGTTGAGGGCGGCCAGGTCGTACAGGTCGTCGCGGTTGCGGGCGCCGAAGAACACATGCACCCACCGCGTACGGTTGTAGCGCGTCAGTTCTTCCAGCAGGGATTTCACCGGGGCGAGACCGGTTCCGCCGGCCACGAACACCGCGTCACGGGTGGAGCGCCGGTCCAGATTCATCGACCCCATCGGCGCCGCCAGCCGGACCATGTCGCCCACCTGCAGCCGGCGCACCAGCGCGCTGGAGACCCACCCGGCCCCGACGGCGCGGACGTGGAACTCGATCGAGTTGTCCCGCCGCGGCGCGTTCGCCGGCGAATAGGTACGCCACAACCGGGGCTGGAAGCGTGGGCACTCGAGGCTCATGTACTGCCCGGCACGGAACTCCAGCGGCTGCATGGGCATCACGGTGAAGACGGCGATGTCGTTGGCGCGGCGTTCGTGCTCGACGACCTCGGCATACCAGTACGGCGGATTCGTGTCGGCCTCGGCGCCGGCCAGCATCTTCGCGGCGATCACCGCGTACGCGTCGGCCCACGCCTGGTCGTACTCGATCCCCCACTGCTCTCCCGCGTAATGCCGCATCGCCTCGATCAGGGCGCCGCCGACCACCTCGTAGTGCTCCGGTTCCACGTGGAACTTGCGATGATCACGCCCCAGCGCCCGCAGATAATCGTCGAACCGCTCCGGATCCTCGAGGGTCTGCACCGCGGTGACGATCGCGCCCAGCAGGCGCGCCCGCTGCACGTCCATCTGGACGGGGAAGAGCTCGCGGAGGGCGGGATGCGACAGGAAGATCCGAGCGTAGAAATACCCGGCGACCTTGTCCTGATGTTCCTCGACGAGGCTCCAGCTCTCCTTGAGCAAACGCGCGAGGTCTCCCATGCCCTAAGCGTGAGCAGCGAAGACGGTCACGCATCGCACGGAAGGTGCGACGAGCGAGACACAGATTCCCGACAGTCGGCGCGTCGCTTGCCCGATACGCCCCGGATGTGGGTAGGCGGCGTGGGGCGGGTTTCATTCGGCCGGCGTGCTTGGGTCGCGCCGCCTCGTTGCGGCGGCGCTGGTTCGTCCCGGCCGGGCCGGCTCGCCCGGCCGGCCCGGCCCGGTTTGCCGGCCCGGCCCGGTTTGGTCTCGCCGGCGCGATTGGCCGGGTGGGCCCCGGTTCGGGCGCGCCGGCGCGATTGGCCGGGCCGGGCCCGGTGCAGCTTCGCGGGCTCGGTCGGCCTGGCCTGGTTTGGTTGCGCCGGTTCGGTCGGCCGGGCCGCTCCGGTTCGGCCGCGCCGGCTCGGATGGCGGGCGGCCCTATCGGCGGTCGTTATGACCGGGTGGCTGTCGGTAGAACAGGTTGGCTCGTGCGGCGACTGTGTGAGCGGCGGCGCGGCTGGTCAGCACGGCGGCGAGCAGGCTCGCTCCCGGGAAGAGCCGGTTGACCCCGCGCAACACCGTCCAGACGCCGGCATGGACCGCGACCATCCGGCCGAGACGCCACAGCGCATCCGTGATGCCGGAATCGTCGTACGAGTGCTCCCGCGCGGCCACGAGCGCCGCCTCGGCGTCCTCCCGGGTCGGGTGCACCCGGGTGAGAAGCAACAGGTCCGCGGCCCGCGCCGGATCGGCCGGGTCGACCCCGTACGCGGCCGCGACGTGCAGCGAAAGCTCGGCATGCGCGAGCGCGGCGGCCCCCAGCAGCGTCAACGGGGCGTACGACCCGGCAACCGCGCCGAAGACACTGCCCACGGTCCCGAACCGCACGAACTGCTGCGAAGCCAGCCGGGCGAGCCCGTCCGGCGTCGCATTCGGGTACGCGTCCCGCATCCGTTCCGCCCACTCCTGCGCCTGCGGGCCGAGCGTCTGCACGGCGGCCAGCGCGAGGAGTTCGGGGGAGTGACCGGGGTCGGCGATCAGACGTGCCCAGGCCTCGGTGTGGGTGGCGGACTCGATGGGGTGGCGCTGAGCGGGGGTGTGCTTCGAGGGCTCGTCCGGTTCGCTCACGGTCGTGGTGGAGGCGCTCGCGGTCGTGGCCGGGGTGTCTGCCGGCTTGTCCGGGCCGGAGGATGCGGCGGTCGGCTGCTCGTCGGGGACTGTCGTCATGTCGGGCTCGACGAGCGCCGGGGCGACCTCGGCGGCGGCTGCCTTGAGGGCATGCTTGAGCGGCGCGGCCTTCCTGGCGGGAGTCGTCTTCTTGGCCGAGGTGGCAGAGCTGCCCGCCGGAGTTGCCTTCTTGGTCGGGTTCGCCTTCTTCGCTGCGGCTGTCTTCTTGGCCGGAGTGGGGTTCGTCACTGCCTTCGCCGCGGCTGCCTTCTTCGCCGGGCCGGCGGTGGTGCCGCCGTCGCTCCGGGGCGGGGCCGGCTTGGGGGCTTCGGTGTTCGCCCCGCTGGGCGTGCGCTTGGGGGCTTCGGTGTTCGCCCCGCTGGGCGTGCGCTTGGCGGGCGGCCGGTTCGCCGGATTGCGCCTCGAGGCGGGTTGCTGCTTGCGGGGCGGTGCGGCCGGGGTGGAGCCGTCGGCCTGGGTGGACTCGTCTGCGGTCGGGTGGTCTGTGGCCGTACTCTTCCCTCGATCAACCGTGGGACCCGGCGGCCGGAACGTGATCGGCGGGGGCGTGGCCGGCGGTTTCCGGGCCGGCGGCGCGGAGGATCCCTGCTGGTCAGACGTGCTGAACGCGGCGCGGGGCGACCGCGGTCGACGCGGCGGCGGCTGCTTCTCCTCCATGCCGTCGGAGCCTAGCCTGACCACGGCGTTTTCACCTGTCGGAAAGCGGTGTCGCGGATCGATTCGCATGTTTTCGGGCGGCGGCTGCCGGGTCGAGCCGAGTTGTCGGCCCCGGTCCGAGGGGGCGGGGTGCGCCGCGGCGGCCGGCTCGACGTGACTCGTCCGGAGGCGGCAGGCGGGGCCTGCCGGACGGGCGGAGCGCTGCCCGTCCGGGCGGGACGTGACCGGTCCGGAGCTGTCTGGGCGGGCCCGACGGGGGGCGGCGCGCGGAGGGGGCGAACCTCTTTGCCGGGCCGTCCGAGGGTCCGGTATCCTCAACCGTCGGTGGCCTGCAAGCCGCCGGGGAGACTTCGCCTAGTCTGGTCTATGGCGCCGCACTGCTAATGCGGTTGGGGGCTTATACCCCCTCCCGGGTTCGAATCCCGGAGTCTCCGCGTGTGAAGCCGGTGTGTATGCTGGCGAAGCACCGAGCGCCCGTAGCTCAATGGATAGAGCATCTGACTACGGATCAGAAGGTTAGGGGTTCGAGTCCCTTCGGGCGCGCTTTTTCGGAAGGCCGTCACCAGCGGAAACGCGGGTGGCGGCTTTCCTCGTTTCCCACTTTTCGCCGCACAGCTCCCGACTATTGGGGAGGGTGGTGCTCCGGCGCCCTGTCCGGACTGGCGCTGACCAGGCCTTATACGTCCTTCGAGAGCGCGGCCCGCGAACGACTTGACCGTTCCGAAGAGTGGAGTGACCGTTCGTGCGCCCGGCCGGGATTCCGGTCGGCACCGTGGCGAACGGTTCGCTAGTCGGGCCCCGCTGAGGCAGCGTCGCCGGACCTCCCGTTGGCAGGGAGGCCCGGCGCGTGGCGCTTCGATGGTTTCCGGCTTCTCGTGAAACTAGGATCGACGTGGGAGGTGGCACGGATGACGAGCGCTGGACGCGCGCGATGGGGTTCGCGGTGGGTCGGCCCACGGCGATTCGCCGTGCCGGCGCGCCTGCTAGTCCGGCACGATGCCTTCGTCTCCAGCGAACCGGGGAGTGCGACGTGAGCGCCGAGGCTGTGGGTGCGCAGATGCCGACGCAGATCACGCTCGATGATCTCGCCGAGATGGCCGCGGCAGACGAAAACCATCGCTACGAACTCAGCCCCGAGGGAGTGCTGTCCGTCGTGCCCCCCGCGGATCCCGATCACGCGTTGCTGGTGTCTCGCATGTTCGCCTGGTTCTTGACGCACGGCTACGGGCCGGAAGAGGTCGTCACGGACTGCGGCATCGACGTCGGTGGCGGCCGCGTACCCGATCTAGCGGTGTGGGCGAAGGGCCGGCCACCGCGCCCCGCCCGGTCTAGCTATGCCGGAACGGACGGGCTGCTGCTCGCCGTCGAGGTGGTCTCCAAGGGCTCCGAGATCGTCGATCGCGTCATCAAGAAGGCTGAGTACGCCAAGGCGGGCATCCCACGCTATTGGGTCATCGAGCGCGACAGCATCACGACCGTGCACCGGCACACCCTCGACCGCGCCACCGGCGAGTACGAGCCCGACCCCGCCGGTCCGAAACCGATCGCCTGGCTGCTGACGACCACTCCGGATATCGACTGAGCATCAGCACCGTTGGAGAGGTTGCCGCGCCTGGTGGCTTCTCGATCGTGCGAGATGAGCAGGCGCAGACCCTCGGCGTCGAGCGCACCGACGGGACGCTTGCGCAGCGCGTACGCCGTGGTGACCAGCCGGGTCGCGTCGACCGGCGGGTCGCCCCAGCGGTCGTCCTCGATCTCTTCGAGCGACCGGCTCCTGTCAGGCTCGGGCATCGTCCGAAGCGGGGTCCCTTCGGGCGCGCCAGTTAAGAAGGCCGTCACCAGCGGAAACGCGGGCGACGGCCTCTTGTATCCCAAGTTCCGGCACGTTTCAGGCCTTGGGCTCCCTCCGATTGTCCACAGGGAGCCCAGCGCGCAGGTCCTGCGAGGTGGCCGGGTTCAGAGGGTGGCGGGAGTGAGCGTGAGCTGCCACGCGGCGTATCCGCCGAGCAGGTCGGAGACGTCCGGGTGGCCGGTGGCGCGCATCAGGCTGGCTGCCACCGATGAGCGGTAGCCGCCGGCGCAGTGCACCACGACCGGCCGGTCGGTGGGGATCTCGGTGAGCCGGCGGGGCAACTCGGCCAGGGGGATGTGTGCCGAGCCCTCGATTGCGCCCTGCTCGCGTTCGCCCGAGGTGCGTACGTCGAGGACCACGGGCGGTCGCGGGCTGTCGAGGGTGGTGCGCAGGTCTGCGGCGGTGACCCGGCTGGCGCGGGTGAGGTCTGCTTCCATCTGCGGCAGGGCGGTCTCGGTCTCGTGCAGGTAGCCGAGGACCCGGTCGAAGCCGATGCGAGCCAGCCGGAGGACGGTCTCCTCGGCGCGGTCGGAGTCGGCGACCACGAGAAGAGTGTCGCCGGGCTGCGCGACGGTGCCGGCGGTCTCGGCGAACCGGCCGTCGGCCGGGATGTTCAGCGCGCCGCGCAGGTGCCCGGCGGCGAAGTCGTGCGGGTCCCGGGCGTCGATGACGATGGCGCCGGCCGTACGGGCCTCGGTGAACTCGTCGACGGTGAGCGCCCGCGGTGCGGTGGCGTGGTCGAACAGGTCGCGGGCCTGGCGGTTGAGGGCGGCGTCGAAGGCGAAGTAGCCGGGTGCGGCGGGCTGCCCGGCGGTGACCAGGGCGAGGAACTGCTCAACGGGCATCGGGGTGCAGGCGTAGTTGGTGCGGCGCTGTTCGCCGATGGTGGACTGCCGCTCGGTGGACAGGTTCTTGCCGCAGGCGGAACCGGCGCCGTGGGCGGGGAACACCCGGACCTCGTCCGGCAGGGCCATGAGTTTGCGCTGCACGCTGTCGTGGAGCATGCGGCCGAGTTCGTCGGCGGTCATCCCGGCGGAGGCGAGCAGGTCGGGCCGGCCGACGTCGCCGATGAACAGCGCGTCACCGGTGAGCACGCCGTACGGCACGGTGTCGGTCGCGTGTTCGTAGACCAGCACGCTGACCGACTCGGGGGTGTGCCCAGGAGTCTCCATGATCTGCAGGGTGACGTCGCCCAGGCTGATGCGCTCGCCGTCGGAGAGTCCTCGAATCGGGTACTCGGTGTCGGCGCGGTGGCCGTAGCCGATCCAGGCGCCGGTAGCGGCGGCGACTTCGAGGTGGCCGGCGAGGAAGTCGGCGTGGAAGTGGGTGTTGATCACGCCCTCGATCCGCAGGCCGTGCGTGCGGGCGTCGGCGAGGTAGTCGCCGATGTCGCGGCGCGGGTCGACGAGCACGGCCCGGCCGGTGGTCTGGTCGGCGATCAGGTACGACGCCTGCGACAGGCAGTCGAGGTAGTACTGCGTGAACAGCATGCTTCTCCCTTGAACGGTGATGGGGCGGGTCAGGCGAGACGGCCGGGGCGGCTGCCCTTGCCCTGCAGTGGCATCCCGGCGCCGGTCCAGGCGCGCAGGCCACCGGTGAGGTTGTGCACCTGCCGTCCTTCGCGGGCGAGCAGGGTGGCGGCCTGCCGGGAGCGGGCCCCGGATCGGCAGACGGTGATCACGGGCCGGTCGGCCGGCACTTCGGCGAGCCGGGCGGTGAGCTGCCCGAGCGGGATGTGCCGGGCCCGTGGTGCGTGTCCGGCGCGCCACTCGGCCGGCTCGCGCACGTCGAGCAGGACCGCACCGTCGGTGATCAGCGCGGCGGCCTGCTGCGGGTTCACGGACCGGTACGGCTTGCGGAACAGCTTGGTGAGCAGTGCGGCTACGGGCATCGGATCCCCCTCGGTGCTTCAGTGGTGCCGGATCAACCGGCGGGCACTTATCTCATCGTATACCCCCGGGGGTATCTGAGTGTGTTGGTTGTGCTCTGCGCCGCCCTCCTCGGCAGGGGCGATCAGGCTGTGACGGGATTGACGATTGCCTGAACGGCGACGAAGGCGGCGATGGCGAAGACGAGCCACGCGAAGGCGCGCTGCAGCCGCTCGGTGGGCAACCGGCCGGCGATCCGGCCGGCAACGAGGGAACTGGTGATGGCGGCGAGAGTGAACGCCGCGGCGATGCGGTAGTCGATGGTCGCGTCACCGGCATGTGCGGCGAACCCGGCGGCGGAGTTGACCACGATGATGACCAACGAGGTGGCGACCGCGACGGGCATGCTCAGGCCGAGGAGCAGGACCAGCGCGGGAATGATGAGGAAGCCGCCGCCGACGCCGAACAGGCCGGTGAGGAAGCCGACGCCGAGGCCGGCGGCGACGGATCTGGGCAGGCAGCCGCGCCAGTTGACCCCGCCGCCCGGCAGGGCGCAGTCGCCGCCGGAGTCGCCGGTGTCGCGCAACATCCGGATCCCGGCGACGACCATGAGGGCGGCGAAGCCGATCAGGACGAGGCGCGGGTCGAGCAGGCGGTTGACGGCGGCGCCGGCGAAGGCCGCGGTGGCGCCGGTGCCGCCGACGATGGCCGCGATGCGCCACTGCACCAGCCCGGCCCGGAGCCGCGGGAGCAGGGCGGTGGCCGACGAGATGCCGACCACCAGCAGCGAGGTGGGTACGGCGGCGGCCAAGGTGAGGCCGGCGCCGTAGACCAGGGCGGGAACGGCGAGGATCGAGCCGCCGCCGCCGAGCAGGCCGAGCAGGATGCCGATGAGCGCGCCGAACCCGATCGCGGCGATCATGACGGGCTCCGGCCGGGCCGGCGGCGGCTGCTGCGGTGACACCGCACGCGGCTACCGCCGGTCCGTGCTGAGTGCGGCGACGACCTGGTCGAGGTCGGTGCGCGGCCCGCGGTTGTAGGGCAGCTTGGCCAGCAGCATGCCCATCGCACACGTGTTGGTCAGCGCCGCGAACGTGAGTCCGGCGCCGATGAACGCGGCCACCCACTTCACCGGCTCGACGACGGCGCTGATGAGGACGGCGAGCAGGACGATGCCGCCGGCGACCAGGCGAACCTGTCGTTCCAGGTCCCAGCGCGGCGTGCCGGTGGTGACCGGGGCGTGGGCGGCCTGCCAGGCCACGATGCCGCCGGTGAGCACCCGCAGGTTCGGCAAGCCGGCCCCGGCCAGGGCCTGTTCGGCCTGGGTGGCGCGTTGCCCGGAGCGGCAGACCAGCACGACCTGCTCATCCAGGTGGTTGCGCAGTTCGTCGCGGTGCTCGCGAAGCAGGTCCAGGGGCACGTTGTAGGAGCCGGGAACGTGCGCGGTCTCGAACTCCGCCGGGGTGCGCACGTCGATCAGCCGCGGCGCGTGGCCGGTGGCGAGCAGATGTTGCAGTGCGGGGACGTCGAGGCTGGCCGGGGTGCCGGTCGGCGTGGTCGTCATAGGTGTGCGGTACTCCCGTTCGGTTTGCGGAAACGATGGGTAGGCCGGTCTTGGTCGCGTCGGCGCAGGCGTCGTCCTGCCCGGAGTGCCGGGCGGCGACCCGGTTGACTCGTCGAGCGGCAGGGTCTCCGCACCTGGCAGACGGCCCTCGGCGGGCTGCGGGTGGGTCAGGAGAGCAAGAGGAACAGCTTCTCGAGTTCTTCGTCGCTCATCGGCGGTTCCTCGCCGCGCTCGCGGGCGGCCTGGCACTCCCGCATGCCCGTCGCGATGATCTTGAACCCGGCCCGGTCGACGGCGCTGGACGCCGCGGCCAACTGGGTGAGGACCCGCGTGCAGTCCTCACCGTTCTCGATCATGGCGATCACCGCGCCGAGCTGTCCCTGCGCCCGCTTGAGCCGGGTCAGGGCGTCCTTGAGCAGGACCGGACTCATCTCCATGAGCACCCACCTCCAGAATCACGACACCCGAGCGGATGCCCCGAAGGCCCGAAATGGGTGACAGCCCTGCCGTCGGAGCGCTGCAAGGTTCAGCCCGCCTTCGCGCCTCATCAACATACCCCTAGGGGTATTAATTCCGGCAAGGTGCTGCGGATCGCACCGGCTGAACAGGTGCGCTACCTGCTGCTCGACGCAAGAACTAAGGCCGTTCGGCCTCCATCCGAAGATACCCCCATGGGTATCTTCGGGCGTGGTCGTCGCGGGCGCGGCGGGGAAGCGAGAGTCAGATGAAGATCGTCATCGTGGGTGCCGTGGCCGGCGGGATGTCGGCGGCGACGCGGCTGCGCCGCCTCGACCCTGCGGCCGAGATCGTGGTGTTCGAGCGCGGCGATCACGTCTCGTACGCCAACTGCGGCCTGCCCTACCACGTCGGCGGTGTGATCGCCGACCGGCAGGCGCTGCTGCTGCAGACGCCCGACAGCCTGCACGCCCGCTTCGACCTCGACGTTCGCGTGCGCGCGGAGGTGACCGCGATCGACCGCGCCCGTCAGCTCGTCCGGGTCCGGGAGGCCGGCGGCCGGGAGTACGAGGAGCGCTACGACCGGCTGATCCTCAGTCCTGGCGCGGCACCGTTCGTCCCGGACCTGGCCGGCATCGAACGAGCCCTGACCCTGCGGTCGGTCAGCGACGCCGACCGGCTCACGGCCCTGCTCGCCGATCAACAGCCTCGCACCGCCGTCGTGGCCGGCGGCGGCTTCATCGGCCTGGAGACCGCCGAGAACCTGCGCCGCCGAGGACTGCAGGTCAGCGTCGTAGAACTCGACCGGCAGGTGCTCACCCCACTGGATGCGGAAATGGTCACCGCAGTACATGCCGAACTGCGCCGCCACGGCGTCACCCTGCACCTCGGCGGAGCCCTGACCAAGGTGCTGCCCGACGCCGTGCAACTCGCAGACGGGCAACTCCTCGACGCCGACCTGGTCGTCCTCGCCATCGGCGTACGCCCCGAGACCCGCCTGGCTCGCGCCGCCGGGCTGGCCATCGGCCCGCGCGGCGGCATCGCCGTCGACGAAACCATGCGCACCAGCGACCCGCACATCTACGCCGTCGGCGACGCCGTCGAGAAGACCGACCACCTCAGCGGTGAACCGGCGCTGATTCCCCTCGCCAACACCGCCAACCGGCAGGGCCGCCTGGTCGCCGACGTGATCGCCGGTCGTCCCGTACGCCTGGCCGGACGGATCGGCACCGCCATCGTGCAGGTCTTCGACCTGACCGTGGCCGTCACCGGCTGGAACGAGAAACGACTCCGGGCCGCGGGCCGCCCCTACCAGGCGATCCACACGCACCCGGCCTCGCACGCCGGCTACTACCCCGGCGCCCAGAGCATGACGCTCAAGCTGCTGTTCGACCCGCGCGACGGACGCATCCTGGGTGCCCAAGCCGTCGGCGGCGAAGGTGTGGACAAGCGCATCGACATCATCGCCACGGCCATGCGTGCCGGCCTGACCGCCGACCAGCTCGCCGACTTGGAACTCGCCTACGCGCCCGCGTACGGCTCAGCCAAAGACCCGATCAACATGCTCGGCTACATCGCGGACAACCTGCTCACCGACCGGCAGCGCGCCGTCCAGTGGCATGAACTCGACGCCGCCCTCGCCGCCGGGGCCACCCTGATCGACGTACGCACCGCAGCCGAGCACGCCTCCGGGCACATCCTCGGATCGATCAACCTGCCGCTCGACGAACTCCGCGCGCGCCTGCATGAAGCCCCCGACGGCGACCTCATCGTGTACTGCCACGTGGGCCAGCGCGGCCACACCGCCACCACCCTGCTCACCGGTCTCGGTCGCTCAGCCGCCAACCTCGACGGTGGCTACCGCACATGGCGCGCCGGTCACCCGACCGACGGGTAGGCCGGCGTGGCCCTTGCCGGGTTTGCCGCCGTGTGGAGCACCGGTGGTGCCGGCGCGCCGAGAGGACACTGAAGGTGCACAGCCGGGAAGTGAGGCCGGCGGCGCCGCGTGGCCGGCGGGTGATCCGGACTTCGTGTACCGGTTGTCCGACGAGACGGGTAGCCACCGCCATCACCGCGCCTCGCGACCGGCGGCACAGCGGCGCGATCGCCCGCGCCGAGACCGCGCACACCCGCGCCGCCCTCGTCGCGCGGCGCGCTGGGCTACGCCAGACGCGAACTTGACAGGTGCACCAGCAATACCTACTGAACATGACGACGCCCCATGCGCTGCACCCGACCGGGCAACCCACCGGACCATCGGATACGAACCTGAACGATGTCCTGTCCGCGATGCTGGTCGCACTTCGGCATCAACATCGAGGTAGGCAAGATCATGCATGGACTTTTCCGAGGCCGGCACCGATCATGTGACGGCGCGTCCATCGACGTGAGCTTCGCGGGGGAGCCGCCGGACGCGCGGTGAAGGAGCGCGTCCATGCACCTGCGTGCATTCCGTCGGCTTCCACTCGGGCTGGCGCTGGCCGTCGCCGCGACGTTCGGAGTGGGTCAGCTTCCCCATCTCGCCTCACCCGCCGTTGCGGCCAGCGGTGACGCTGCGGATCAGGCTGCCGCTCAGCTTCGGCAGGACGAGTGTCTCCTGTCCAATGCGCTGCGCCTCGGCGGGCCGGCCGCCAAGCAGGCGGCCCTGACCGGGCTCGACGGCACTCCGGCGGCTCTGCACGCCGCGGCGGACCCGGCGTACTGGAATTCCACGCCGCTGGCGAAGGCCTACGCCACCGACCACGCCGCCCAGATGGCGAAGCTCGACCAGCTGAAGACCTTCAGCTCGAACCTTCTCAAGGTGAACGGGACGCTCTCCCTCGGCACGCTGGAGACCCCGCAGGCGATGCCGAACGGGCCGGCCAACCCGTGGAACGCCGTCAGTCCCCACGTCACCGACCCGTTCAAGGAGATCGGCCTCTCCACGTGGGTGGCGCAGCAATACTGGACCACCGAAGGCAGCTTCTACGAGGACCCGACGCCGCTTGCTTCCGCGGATTCCGTTGCCGCGCTCACGGCCCTCGGCAATTCGCGCTATCACGATCCCGCGGACACGGACCCGAATTTCCAGCAGAACCTGCGGGAGTACCTGGCCTGGCAGGACATGAGCTTCATGCACGGCTACCACGCGGACGACACCCGGATCGTGCTGGAGAACGGCGGCTTCCCGCGTAGCGCTCCGGCAGCCGGCACCGTCGCCTTCCGGGTCGCGGTGGAGCAGCTCAAGGCGAGGTTCGCCAGCTGCGCCTCGAAGACGCCGGCGGACCCCAACCGGGTGCTCAACGCCGAGGTGATGCAGGCGGATCAGGAGTGGCACGCGGAGATCGCCGGGCAGAAGACTCAGCGGAGCGCCATCTACACCGCCAGCATGAAGACCGAGGCCGCGCTCGCCGCCGGCTCGGAGGCGCTCGGCCAGGTGCTGATCGCCGCCCAGCAGGCCAACCTGATGACCTACTGGAACGCGTACTGGTCACCGGGTGGGCCGGGCGTCGTGGGCACGGGACCGATCACCTTCAAGCTCTCCGGTGGCACGTCACTCTGCCTCGACAACAAGGGCGGGACGAACGCCAACAACAACCCGATTCAGGCGTACGCCTGCAAGGCCGCCAGCACGAGCCAGCAGTGGACCCCGTACACGGGCACCAGGCTCGACGGACAGCTGCGCAACACCGCCACCGGCAAGTGTCTGCAGGCGGCGGGCACCACGAGCGGGTCCAAGGTGGTGCTCTACACGTGCAAGGGCGCCGCCAACGAGCGCTGGCAGTACGTGACCACCAAGGGTGTGACCCGGCTCTACAACGTGGGTGCCGGGCTCTGCCTGGGCTTTCCCACGGCAACGTCGGGCCAGGCCGCCACGGTGCGCAAGTGTGACGCCGGCACCTCCCAGAACTTCGCCGTCTCGCAGGACAACTCGACCGACGGCGACAAGTCCCCGTCGTACCCGAAGCCCGCTGATTTCACGAAGGTCAGCCAGGCGCTGACCACCGTCCGCTCCACGGCCAACACGCAGAACCAGATCATCGCTCAGCAGGCCGCGATCGCGGGCCAGCAGGCGACGGTCGTCACCAACGCACAGAATCAGGCGTACGCCATCGCGGACGCCGCGGGTGCGCCGCGCGGACGAGGGCTGCTCTCGGGTCAGCAGGAGGCCCAGGTCGTGCTCGCCTCCTCGGCGGCGCTCACCGCGCTGGCCAAGGCGGGCACCACGGCGTACCAGGCGACCAGCGCGTCGGTCGCCGACAGCCAGACGCTCGCGGCGGCCGCGCAGACGCAGGCGTCGGCGAGCCAGGCGGCGTTCAAGCTGGCGGCGGCGCAGGAGGCCGACAAGCAGGCGAAGGCCGCGGCCGACGGCGCCGCGCAGCAGGCGAAGAATGCGGCCGCCCAGGCCGACACGGCCAAGCAGGCGCTCGCCACCGCGCAGGCGGCCGAGGCGAGGGCGAAGAAGGACGCCGACGTCGCGCACGCCAAGCGGCTGGCGGCGGAGGCGGAGGCGGAGACCGCAGCCGAGAAGAAGGCCGAGGCGGCCGCTCACCAGGCCGATGCCGCGAGAGAGAAGGCCGCGGCGCAGAGCGCTGCCCAGGCGGCACAGAACCAGTTGTCCAGAGCCCAGTCGGCCAAGACCACCGCCCAGCAGAAGGCGGCCGACGCGCAGAAGGCCGATCAGGCCGCCACCGAGGCGTGCCAGCGAGCCTGGGACGCGCAGGCCCGCGCGAACGCGCTGGAAGCCAAGGCTCAGGCGGCGAACGCGCATGCCGACGCCGAGTCCGCCAAGGACGACGCCGGGCAGGCGCGCGCCGCGGCCGACCGGGCCGACGCCGCTGCCGACGCTGCGGAAGCCGACGCCGCGGAAGCCCAGAAGCATGCCGACGCAGCCACCGCCGCCGCCAAGGCAGCCGACGCCGCTGCCACCCAGGCCGAGGCGGCAGCGTCGCGCGCCCAGTCCGACGCAGACGCGGCCGCGGCGGCGAAGGCGGACGCGGACGCGGCCGTACGCGCCGCCGAAGCGGCGGTAGCCACGGCGATCAAGGCCGCGCAGCAGGCCTCCGCCGACGCCGCGGCAGCCCGGCAGGAAGCCGCGAAGGCCGATGCTGATGCGAAGGTGGCGAAGAAGGACGCCGATGACTCGGCCGTGGCGGCGCAGCAGGCGCAGTCGCAGGCGGCCGTCACCGCCGGGTACGCCTACACGACCTCGCAGGCCGCAGCGGCGGCGACCACGGCAGCCCAGGAGGTCACCAAACCCGCCAACGACGCGATCCAGCTCGGCGCGCCGTTTGTGGATCACGACTCGTCCGCGGGTCTCGCCGTGCTCAGCGCCCAGGCAGCCAAGAGCATCGCAGAGCAGCAGCAGGCCGCGGCGCAGGCCAAGGCGGCGCACGCGGCACACGTGGCCGGCGACGCTCAGCAGTTGGCCGACACGGCAACCGGTGACGCGAAAGCAGCGGCGGCGGTCGCGGCCGACGCCGCCGCTCAGGCGGCGCGCGCCGCGGTCTCCGCGCAGCAGGCGCTCGCGTCGGCGGCCGAAGCCGAGAAGTACGCCGCGCAGGCACAGGCTTCGCTCGCGCAGACAAAGGCGTACGACGCCCGTGCCACGGCCGACAGTTCAGCGGCGCAGGCGGCTGCGGACAAGGCGGGCGCGGACGCCCTCGAGGCACGCGCCTCCGCCGACGCCGCCGAGCAGGACGCGGAGGCAGCTCAGCAGGCGGCCGCCGAAGCCCGGAAGGCCGCCGAGCAGGCGCGGCAGGCGGCCAAGGAAGCGGACGCGGCAGCCGACGCCGCCGAGGCCGCCGCGGAGCACGCCGAGGCGCAGGCCGAGTCGGCGCAGCAGGCGGCGCTGCTCGCCCTGCAACAGCAGAACGCCACCTCGGTGGACACCGGCGGCGCCACCGGCGTCGGTGGCGTCTACACCACCCAGGAGATCGAACCGATCGGCAACCCGGTCCCGCTGAACCCTTGCAACATCCCGCCGGGCTACCGGACCTGCAACGTCAAGTTCCTGATCAAGTTCAAGCTCACGGTCAACTTCTACCTCTGCGACGAACCGGGCGCGGGCGACCTCCAGGCCGGAGGCTGCCCCGCCGACAAATCGACGTTCGTGGGCAGCATGGTCCAGGACACCCAGGCCGAGGTCACGAAGACCCTCGACGCGTTCGACATCACGCTCACCGTTGACAAGGCGTTCCTCAAGGCGCTCTGGGACGGGTTCAGCGGCGACTTCGTGAAGTGCTCGCACGGCAGTGTGAGCGGCTGCGCGTGGGCGGCGAGCTGGTTCATCCCCGAGTCGGCGATCCTCGACGCGGTCAAGGCCATCAAGTCGCTGAACCTGGCGCTGCACACCGGCATCGGCATCGCCGACGCATGGAAGGTCGTCGACGGGCTCAAGCTCTCTCCCGAGATCGCGGCCGTGATCCGCGCCGAGGTCGAGGCCGACGAGGCAGCGCTGGCCGGCTGCCGGCTCAACAGCTTCCCGCCCGACACGCCCGTGCGGCAGGCCGACGGGTCGTATCGTCCGGCCGGGGCGGTGCGAGTCGGCGATCAGGTGATGAGCATCGATCCGGCGACGGGGCAGCGTACGGCCTCCGTCGTCAGTGCCACCTACGCGCACGACACCGACCAGTCGCTGCCCACCTTGACGCTGACCGGTGGCGGGAGCCTCGTCACCACACCGGGCCACCGGATCTTCGTCAGTGGGCGGGGGTGGCGGTTCGCCTCCGACGTTCACGTGGGCGACCGGCTCGGTGGTCCGACCGTGGTGTCGATCTCCCCCACCCCGGGCGCCGGGCGCCGTGTCGTCGACTTCACCGTTGCGGGCACGCACAACTTCTTCGTCCGGGCGGGCGCGGTGGATGTGCTCGTGCACAACTGCGGCGACCTCGGCCTCGACGAGGCGGTGGAGGGCGCGCACACCCTGCGGGATCACGTGAACCCCACGGCCGAGGACGCTATCGCCAAGGCGATAGCGGAGACCGCGAAGCAGAAAGACGGGAGAATCGTGCCGACCGCGGTCTGGACGGATCAGGTCACTGCCCAGAGGGCCATCGACCAGGCGATCGTGAAGTACGTGACGAAGTACCCGAAGGGCCTGCAGACATGGTTCGGCAAAGTCGGCAAGGGCGGCAGCGACAAGCTGACCCTGCAAGGATCGTTCGGGAAGGGCACCTCGCTCGGCAAGATTTACTATCCCGACCGCACAGTGGAGAGAGCCGGGAACACTTACACCGTGGTGCTCAAGAGGGTGAAGGGTCACGACCAAGGATTCGTGGTCTACACCGCATATCCGAACCCGCTGTGAGGTGATTGTTGGACGTGCGTGAGCTGGCGGACTCCCTCCGGGCCGCCGAGGTCGATCCCGACCGCTACGTGCTGCTGCCCCTGCTCACCGAGCCGGGCCCGTGGCAGCTGCGGCCGGAGGGAAGCGTCTGGCTCACGCGGAGCGCCGGCCTCTGGCGCGTCGTGGGCGGGGGCATCGGCCCCCACTATGACGCGACCGGAGACCTGTGCACCTTCACCACCGAGGAGCGCGCGTGCGAGACGTTCCTGCGGGAGATGACCGGGCCGACCGAGCCGTTCGCGGCGGAGAAGGCCCGGTTCAGCGCCGACTGCGTGCGGCAGTGGTGGGAGGACGAGGTCCGCATCGCCCTCGAGGACCCCGCCGTGGCGGCCGACCGCAGACGCTGGCGTGAGACGTGGCGCGTGCGTGAGCTGCACGGCCGGCAGCTGATGATGGTCGACGAGGTCGACGAGGCGATGATCGCAGCGGGCGTGCATCGTGAGGCTTTCCAGCTGGAAGGCGTCGACGAGACCGACTCGCCGCGCGAGGGGGCGACCGTCGTGCTGAGCCACGACGACAAGGGTCGCTGGTTCTGGGGGAGGTGGGACACGGACCGGCCGGGTCTTCTCCGCCTGCAGTACCGATTCGAGACCGAGGGAGAGGCTTGTCAGAGCCTCTACCAGGAATGCAGCGGCCCTCTTACGGTGACGGCACCGCTCACCCTCGCTCAGTGGCGCCTGCAGCGATCCGTGGCACTCGACAACCAGGCCGCCGCCGAGCAGTACGACGAGCAACTGCAGTGGCGCCTCCGGAACGAGCCGCCGACGAAGGCCACCGGGCTTCCCGGTTGGCTGACCCACCACGGCGTCGAGCCGGAGCGCTATTGGATCAGCGGGATGACGTGGCGCGAGGCCCAGCCCGACGCCGTCTGTCTGATCAGCGACGGGGCCACCGGTCGATGGCACGCCGAGGGTGGACTGCGGGGCGGCCGTCGAGCGGTGCTGCGCCGGTTCGCCTCCGAGGAGGAGGCGGTCGAGGTCTTTCAGCACGAGCTCACCCGACCGGACGGCGCCCCTTTCACCGCGGAGCCTACGGCAGGTTCGGCCGAAGCCGGCTGAGGAAGTCGCTCGCAGCGCACCGCATGACAGAGGCCGTGACCAGCGAAAGCGGGTCGCGGCCTCTGCTTTTCGTGGTCGGGGGTGTCCCTCCGTTGACAGCAAAAGCTATTGCCATTAGCTTTGAGCTAGCCAACATAGCTAAGCGGAGGCGGAAATGACGGAGTACCTGGTAGTCGACGGCGGCACCCTCGCGTACGAGGTGACCGGCTCCTCGGGGCCGCTCGTCGTGCTGGCTCACGGCATCGGTGACAGTCGGCAGGCGTACCGCTTCGTCGCGCCGGCTCTCGTGGCCGCCGGATACCGGGTCGCCGCCGTGGACCTTCGCGGCTGTGGTGAATCGAGCGCGGGATGGGCGTCCTACAGCCGTACGGATATCGCGGGTGACCTGATCTCGGTCATCAAGCATCTCGGTGGACCGGCTTCACTGGTCGGCCATTCCATCTCGGGTGGCGCGGCCACGATCGCCGCGGCGAAGGAGCCGTCGCTGGTAACGGCGGTGGTCGAGCTGGCGCCGTTCACCCGGAAGCAGCAATTCGCGCTCGGAGATCTGAAGGTGGCCGGTTTTCGGCGCGGGGTGTCTCGCCTGCTCGGAGCTGCGCTGTTCGGCAGTGTCCGGCTGTGGAAGAAGTATCTGGAGAATGCTTACCCCGGGCCGAAGCCGATGGACTGGGACGAGCGGCTCGCCCAGATCGACGCGATGGTGAGCGAGCCGGCCCGGATGAAGGCTCTGCAGCTGATGAGCCGCTCCGCCCCGGTGGACGCCGGTGCTCAGCTGGGCAACGTCCGCTGCCCGGTGCTCGTGGTCGAGGGAACGCTCGACCCGGACTGGGCCTCCCCGCGGGCCGAGGGTGAGGCCGTCGTCGCCGCGTTGCCGTCCGGGTTGGGGCGGCTCGAAATGATCGAGGGTGCGGGTCATTATCCGCACGTCCAATTCCCCTCGCAGGTCGTCGCTCTGCTGTTGTCGTTCCTGAACTCCGTCGAAGGAGAGAAGTGATGATTTACTACGTGGCTCGGTTCACGTTCCGGGAGGCCGTCACGCCGGAGCAGAAAGAAGAGGCTCTGGAACGGCTGCGCGCCCACGGCCGGATCATTCCATCGATCACATTCTCTGTCGTCGGCCGTGACTTCGGTGGCGAGTTCGAATGGGCGGCAGTCTTCGGCATGGAGGATCTGGCCGGGTACGAGGAGCACATGAGACATCCGGAGCACGTCGTCACCGACCGGATGGTGCTGCCGCTGGTGGAACACGGCGTGCGGTTCGACATCGCCGACGACCCGGATCCCGAGGTCGGCGCCAGGATCACCGAGATGCGGCGGCACCGGCTGCGCAACGATGCCGAAGCGGCCGCGCTGGTGGCGGCCATACCGTCGAGCAACGCGGCGACCGACCTGCCCTCACCCGTACGGCCGGCCTGATCGCGGGAGCTCGTGAAAAACGCCGGGGTTGTTCGGAAGGCGAACCCAAGTTACCGTGCGGTAACCCTCTCGGAATCGAGGTTCGTCTATGCGTCGCCTGGTCGCCGCCATGGCCGTGCTCCTCCTCGCCCTCGGAGCCGGCCCCGTCGCCCGCGCCGAAGCCTCCGCCGCGGCCACCCCGGCCCGCGCCGGGGCCGCCGCCTCCTCCACCACTGGTTTCCGCTGGAACGACATCACCGCCACCGACGGTGTGATTCTCAAGTCCAACGTCATCGCGCCCACGGCGCCCGGCCGTCATCCCGGGGTCATCTTCGTCGCGAGCTGGGGACTCAACGACTTCCAGTACCTCGCGCAGGCGAAGAAGCTGGCCGAGAACGGGTACGTCGTTCTCTCGTACACCGCGCGGGGGTTCTGGTTCTCCGGCGGGAAGATCGAGGTCGCCGGGCCGCCGGACATCGCGGACGCTTCGACCGCTGTGGACTGGTTGATCGCGCACACCGCCGTCGACCCGGAGCGGATCGGCATCGCCGGGCTCTCGTACGGTGGCGGCATCAGCCTGCTGGCCGCGGCCCATGACAAGCGACTGCGGGCGGTCGCCGCGATGAGCGGGTGGGCCGACATGGCCGAGTCGATGTCCGGCGAGGAGACGCGCCGCCCGCAGGCCGCCTTCTTCCTGGAAGCGGTTGCCCGGCTCGTGGGGCAACCGTCCGACGAGATGAACCGGATCCTCGCCGACTACTGGGCCGGGCGTAACGACGACTATCGGGAGGAGTGGGCCCGGGGCCGGTCCGTCCGCTACAGCGTCGGGGAGTTGAACGCCAACCACCCGGCGGTCCTCATCGCGCATGCGTACGGCGACAGCATATTCCCGGTCAACCAGATGGTGGACCTGTTCGACCACCTGACCACCCCGCGGCGGCTCGAGCTGGCTCCCGGCGACCATGCCACCGTCGAGGTCTCCGGGCTGCTCGGGTTGCCCAACCACGTCTGGACCAGCCTGCAGAGGTGGCTGGACCACTACCTCAAGGGCGTGGACAACGGCATCGACCGCGAACCGCCCGTGGTGCTGCGCCCGCACGGGTCCGGCCCCGCGGAGTCGTACGCCGGCACCGGCATCGGCACCGTGAAGCGAGAGACCCTCGGCCGGCCCGGCGGCTGGGACAAGACCGGCACCCTGGGCCGCGCGAGCGACCAGGCGTGGTCCTACCAGCTCACGTCGGGCGTCGGCACCACCGCGAACGGAGGCATCGCCCTCGTCAGCAACGGCCTCGAACAGCTGACCGGAGTGCCGCCGACCGTGTGGCTGCCCAGCGTCAACCGCAGGCACGCCGGCGTGTGGGTGTCCGACCGCCAGGCCACCGCGGCGTCAATTCGCGGTGAGGTCCGCGTACATCTGGGCATCGATCCGCACCGGCCCGACGGCACCGTGGTCGCGTACCTCTACGACTTGGACGCCTGGGGGATCGGCCGGCTGATCACGCACGCGCCGACCAGCTGGCACGGCGCCGCCGGCCCGTTCCCCGTCGAGCTGTCCCTCCCGATGACGGCGTACGACGTGCCTGCCGGGCACCAGCTGGCCCTCGTGGTGGACACCAAGGACCCGCTCTACTTCGACAGCAACACCCGGGGCGCGCCGCTCACATTCACCGGCCCTTCCTGGATGGAACTGCCGCTGCGGTAGAACCCGTGGTTCAGGTCGGTTGCCGGAGCCGTGATTCGCTCAGCTCACGCAGGGCGGCTCCGATGGCAGGCGGCATGGAACGCTTGTCCGTGGGATCCGGGTCCAGCAGCCTGGACGACGCCACCGCCGCCGGCGCCGACGCCGCCCGCGCAGCTCTTGCCGCGCTGGGCGGCGTCGAGCCGGGGCTGGTCATCGTCTACGCCTCGATCCGGTACGACTTCGACGCGCTGCTCGCCGCCGTCCGTGGCGTGACCGGCGAGGTCCCGTTGGTCGGTGCCAGTTCCTCCGGCCAGTTCACCGACGGGGACTACCTGCCTCCGGGCTCGGCGGTGAGCGTGATGGTGCTCGGCGCGGGCGTGTACCGGTTCGGCGCCGCCGCGGTCACCGGGATCGGCGCGGACGTCGCGGGGGCCGGGCGCGAGTTGGCCCGGCGCGCGATGGACGCGGCAGGTGGCGACACCACGCCGCACAGCGCGCTGATGATCCTGGCCGACGGCATGGCCGGTGACATGCAGAGCCTGCTCGCGGGGATGTACCGGGTCACCGGCGCCCGAATCCCGGTGGTCGGCGGCGCGGCGGCCGACGACCGCACTTTCTCCGGCCCGTACGTGTTCTTCGGCGACCGGGCGATGCGGGACGCCGCCGTGGCCGTGTGGATCGGCTCCGACCGGCCGCTGCGCGTCGTCTCGAGGCACGGCTGGCAACCGCAGACGCTGCCCATGCTGGTCACGAAGGTCGACGGCGTGGTGGTGGAGGAGATCGACGGCCGCCCCGCCACCGACGTCTTCCACGAGGCGGTCGCGAAGGACACCGCTGCCCGCTCCGAGCTCTTCGCGAATGCCATCGAAGGGTGGCACACCGGGCACTCCTTCGGGCTCATCGAGCCGGACGGCACCCAGCTGATCCGCGCCGGCGTGCTGGGCGAGGACGGCCGGCTGCGGACCTTCGTGCCGCTGCCCGAGTACTGCGCGGTGCAGATCGTCTCGGCCGCCCAGGACGACCTGCTGAAAGCCGGCGAAGAGGTGGTGGACGAGGCGCTGCGCGGCATCGCCGATCCGGCCGTGCTGCTCGTGTTCAGCTGCGTCGCCCGCAGTGACCTGCTCGGCGACCGGGCTGCCGAGGAATCGGCGCTGTTGCACAAGGTTTCCGGTCAGGTGGCCACCTTCGGCTACTACACGTACGGCGAGTTCGCCCGCAGCACCGGTGTCGCCGGATACCACAACGCCACCCTCACCGCCATCGCGCTGTAAGAACTTCAGGGGAATCAGCATGTCCGCGATCACGCAACCCGGGCAGGACGACTCCGACGGGCTCCGGGACCAGCTGGCTGCCGCGACGGCCGCCACCCGCGACGCGTACCGGCAGACCTCGCGCCTGATCCGGGTGCTCACCGTGCTGGGCCGGCCGTCGTCTCCCGCCGAGCTCGTCGACGAGACACTCGACGTGCTGTCCCAGATCTACGCCGCGGACGTCGCCGCCATGGTGCAGACGACCGGTGGGCGGCTCCACGTGACGAGCGCCTGCGGGATTCCCGAGCGCGATCCGGCGTACACGAAAGGATGGCCGCTCGCCGGCGGCGCGGCGCAGGCCTTGACCACCGGCCGGGTGGTCGCGCGGACCGGCGCCGACCTGGACCCGGCCGCCGACCTGCCGCCGTCGATGTCCGACCTGGCGCCGGGCTCGGCGGTCTGGGTGCCGGTCGGTGAGGCGGGCGCGGGCGAGCTCCTGGTGATGTACCGGCTCGGCGAAGGTGGTTTCCCGCCGGGCGACCTGCCGGTGCTCGGCTCGGTGACGGCCCGTCTCGGGCTCGCCGTGGAGGCCCGCCGGCGCAGCGCCGCCGTCGAGCACCTGGCGACCTATGGTCACCGGCTGTCCAGCCGGCTGGACCTGCCGTCGCTCTTCGAAGAAGCCGTACGCCTGCTGCCGACGCTGGTGGACGCGGACCACGCCGGAGTCGCCCGCATCGACGGCGACGTCGCCTACCTCTGCGCGTCCAGCGAGGTCCCCGGCGCGCCGCCGCCGGGCGAGCCGATCCCGGTCACCCACCTGCTCGGGTGGGACACCCTGCGGGCGGGCGAACCGTACGCCACCCAGTACGACGGCCCACCCCTCGACGGGTCCCTCCTCGCCGTCCCGATCGTGCGCGACGACTCCCCGGCCATCGTGCTGTACGCCCTGCGCCGCGATCATCGGCCGTTCCGCCGGGACGCCGTCGAATCCGTGACGATCTTCGGCAACTACGTCGGCGCCGCCATGACCAACGCCGAGCTCTACCGCGCCCTCGGCACCAGCGAGAACCAGCTCCGGCTGATCACCGACTCGGTCAGCGACCTGATCGCCGTCGTCGACGCCGAGGGCCGATTCGCGTACGCCTCCCCGTCGCACGAACGCGAGCTCGGCGTCGCGCCGAAGACGCTGCTGGGCACCGCGGTGATCGATCTCGTGCACAGCTCGGACCGGCCGGCCCTGTCCGCGGCGCTCGCCGGCCCGTCGGATGCCGCCAAGGTGGAGTACCGGCTGCGCACCGGCGACGACACCTGGGTGTGGGTGGAGAGCGCGCTACGCCCGGTGCCGGAGGAGGACACGCTGGTGCTCTCCTCCCGGGTCATCGACGAGCGCCGCCGGCTCGAGGACGAGCTGCGCCGCCGTGCCACCCACGACCCGCTGACCGACCTGGCCAACCGCGCGCTCGTCGCGGAACGGCTCGACGCGGCGCTCGGCCGCGCCGGAGACGACCACGTCGGCCTGCTCTTCTGCGACCTGGACAAGTTCAAGGACGTCAACGACCGGCTCGGCCACGAAGCCGGCGACGAGCTGCTCGTCCGGGTGGCCGACCGGCTGCGCGGATGCGTACGCTCCGTCGACCTGCTCGCCCGGTTCGGCGGCGACGAGTTCGTCATCCTCCTCGACGGCGTCTCGGACCTCGGCGACGTCACCGACATCGGCGACCGGGTGGTCCGCGTCCTCGAATCGCCGTTCTGGCTGCACGGCGAATGGGTGGAGATCTCGGCCAGCGTGGGCGGCGTGCTCGGCGCCCGCGGCCAGTCCCGGTCCGGCGCGATGCTGCGCGACGCCGACGCCGCCATGTACGCCGCCAAGAACGCCGGCCGCGGCCGCGTCCGGGTCTTCGACGAGGACGCGTCGCAGCACAGCCTCGGCCGGCTCGAACTGCGCTCCGACCTGGCCCAGGCCCTCGCCCGCGACGAGCTGACGATCCACTACCAGCCCATCGTCGAGATGGCCGGCAAGCGCATCACCGGCTTCGAGGCCCTCTGCCGCTGGAACCACCCGCGCCGCGGCCCGATCCCGCCGGACGAGTTCATCCCGCTGGCGGAGGAGACCGGCGCCATCGCCGGCATCGGCGAATGGGTGCTCGGCGAGGCCTGCCGCCAGCTGGTCGAATGGCAGCGGCTGCCCGGGTACGAGCACCTGCGCATGAGCATCAACCTGTCGCCGGTCCAGCTCGAGCAACCGGAGGCGGCCGCACACACCCTCGGCGTCATCATCGCGGCCGGAGCCAACCCGTCCGACATCTGGTTCGAGATCACCGAGCACAGCTCCATCCGCCAGGACGTCACCGCCTTCGCCACCACGCTGCGCGCGGCGGGGGTGCATTTCGCCCTCGACGACTTCGGCATGGCCTACTCCAACCTCAGCCACCTCAAGCAACTGCCGGTGGAGATCCTCAAAATCGACAAGTCCTTCGTGGACGGTCTCCCGGCCAAGGACACCGACCGCGGAATCGTACGGGCGGTGCTGGGGATCGCGGAGTCCCTGGGTCTGGCTGTGGTGGCGGAGGGGATCGAGAACGAGGAGCAGCGGGCGGAGTTGCTGGCGCTGAACTGCCGGCAGGGGCAGGGTTATCTGTTCTCGCGGCCGCTCCCGCACGCGGAGGCGACGGCTCTGCTGCGTACGGGAGCACTGATCGCGGCCTGACCGGATACCGGCCGGCCCGACGTCACCGGCGCCATGGCCCGTTGCCTTCGCTCCGTTCGTACCCCCGGCCCGTGACGACCACGTCGTCACCCTGCCGACGCACGTCGTCGACAGTGTTCACCAGGAAGTCGTAGGCGTCACCGCCGGCGGCCGCGTACAGATTGAGGATGTCGAAGTAGAGGTATTCGCGCGCGATCAACGACATGAGATCGGGCCGCCCCCACACCTTGTCGGTGGCGGGCCAACCGGCCGCTGCGAGCGCGATGGTGACCTCATCGTCGTCGGCGCCGAACTTGTCGTAATCGTCGTGGAGCTCGGTGAGGCACTGCTCGAGCTTCTGGTTCAACTGAGCGGAGAACTCCTCGAACGGACAGCGCAGGTCGTAGGCGAAAGCGGTTCGCCCAGGTAACGGCTGCCCGAGGTTCATCGCGCGATAGGCGACCCGGGCGGTGGGGATGACGAAGCCCTCGACTTGAAGCTCAGCCGTCATCCTGCACGCGTTCCCGCCGGCCGACGGGATGACACTATGTCGAAATGGGCGAGTGTCATCCTGCATCCTCGACGACATCGTTCCGGTGTGCTCAGCGTCCGAAGGCCGATCGTATCGGCGTACGTGCGGTAGGAGGGATTCGAACCCTCTCAGCGATGCACCTGCTTTACAGGCAGGCCCGACTCTCCCGCGTCGGCGCTACCGCTTGGGACTGCGTACCCGGGGAGGGATTCGAACCCCCAACCTTCCGACCCTGAATCGGACGCCTCTGCCGTTGGGCTACCCGGGCTCGTGCCGCACCGCCGGCGGTTTCGCCGGCGGCGTTCGTGCGTACCCTCGGCGGGATTCGAACCCGCACCGGCGACGTTCTCGACGTCGTGCCTCTGCCGTTGGGCCACGAGGGTGGGCCGCGCCGCCTGGGGCGGTGCGGAGCTGCGAGCGGAGGGTTCGAACCTCCGATCTCCCGGGTCAGGGCCGGGTGTGCTGCCGGTTGCACCAGCTCGCATCGGCGGGCCGGCGGGGGTAGCGGTCCCGCCGGCCCGGCCATGGCCGGGCGCGAAGCGCGCACCGGGCCGGGGAGGAGAAGCTCATAGCGGTGGGTGGACCCGGACGGATTCGAACCGTCGGCCCCCGGTCTGCCGAACCGGTGCGCTACCGCTGCGCCACGGGCCCGAGAATGGAGAAGCCGCCCGGTCCTCGCATCGAGGGGGCGGCTCGGATGGGTACGCTGCTGCGTTACCCGCTCCGGCGCTCCGGCTGATAGGCGAGGTCGGGCAGGAGTAGCTGAACGGCCCACTGCTGGGCGACGGCGTCGGCGGGCTGCCACGTCATGTCGGTTCATCTCCTCTCGCTCGCCGGTGTTGATGATGATCCTGGACGAATGCGCCGGCGCGGTCAAAGCCTTTTACGGACTGGCCCGGCGCCGCGGGCCGGCCGGCGCCGCGGGGTGCGGCGCCGGCCGGGGTGTGGTCAGGCGGGGGTGCAGGTCGGTGTCATCGCGGCGCTCGTGCCGGTGGCCTGGAAGCCGAATTCCGTGGACTGGCCGGCCGCCACCCGGCCGTTGTACGAGACGTTCGCGAACCGGACGGGTCCGCTCGCGCCGGTACGGGTCGTGTTCCAGCTGCTGGTGATCGTGGCGCCGGCGGGGAGGGTGAGCGCGACGGTCCAGCCGTTGAGGTCCGCGGCGCCGGCGGTGACCTTGACCGTGCCGACGAAGCCGCCGTTCCACGAGTTCACCGAGACGGTGGCGCTGCACCCCACCTGGGACGGCGGCGGGTCGGAGGGGCCGGGCGGCGGGTCGGAAGGGCCGGGGCCGGGCGGCGGGTCGGAGGGGGAGCCCGTGCCGAGGACCGGGGTCTGCCAGTCGCGCCACTCGGCGAGGTTGCCGGCCGCCTTGCTGGAGATGCGCATCGTTCCGGCCGCGTTGCCCGTCTTCAGCAGGAACTTCTGGATGTTCTGCTGCAGGGGCGTACGCCATTCGGGCCGGTTGGCGCAGTGGTTGCCGTCCTGGATGTCGGACCAGTAGGTGATGTTCTCGCCCGCGCCGAGGGCCTTGTAGACCTCCGCGCCGCCCAGTGCCGCCACGCTGGCCGACTTGGGGCCGAGGTTGACGATGTGCGGGTTGTCCATGATGAACAGTCCACGGGGCGCGACCATGGCGACCATCTCGTGCGTGTCGACCGGCAGGCGGGCCGGGCTGCTCGTGAAGGACCCGAAGGCGTCGCCCAGCCAGGGCTGCTCGCCGTACGCGCTGCTCAGGCTCTGTGCGCCCTCGCCCGGGATGCCGCGGAAGATCGGGACGCCGGCGCTGCCCGACTCGATCGGCATGGTCAGCGCGATGCGCTGGTCGAAGGCGCCGATGACGAACGCGCCCTTGCCGAAGCGGGAGCAGCCGGTGACGCCCGTGGCGTCGGCGCGCAGGATCGTGCCGCCGGACTGCTCGATCACGTCGATGATGCGGCTGACGCCCCAGGCCCAGGCCATGAGCAGGCCGGTGCTGCTGGACGAGCCGTAGATGCTGTAGAACGCGCCCTGCTTGTTGGTGCGGGGCGTGCCCTCCTTGCCCACCGCGTACGGGTCGTAGGTGATGATCGCGGCGCCCGCGGCTTTGATCGCGGCGGTGTCGGCGCCGAACCCGCCGAGCACGACGACGGCCGGGAACGGGCCGGAGCCGCCGGGCAGTTCGACCTTGGCGGAGAAACTCGAGCTCTTGCCCTGGTGGGACACGTTCACCGTGATGGTCGTGCTGGTGACCGTGCCCGTGACGGTTTGCGGCTTCGTGGGTTTCTCGCCGTACACGTATCGCTCGGCTTGTTTCTTGATTTCTTCCCGGCGGCACTGCCACTCGGACGCGGTGGTGATGCGGTTGCCGTCGATCTTCTTGAACGGGTCGGGGAGCTTCGCGACGGTGGGTAGCGCGCCGGGGTCGGGCAGGGCGGGCACCGGGCAGCCGGCGCCTTCGTCCTCGACGGTGGCGGCCGCCGGGACGATGTCCGCGGTGGCGATCCGAGGTATCGCGATCACTGCCGCCGCGACCGTGAACGCTGCCGTAAGGGCGATCATCGCCCGGCGGCGCGGTTGTCTGCTCACCGGCGTCTCCTCCCGGAAGGGGAGTGTGGGAACGCTCCCACGTTGCCCACAGTGTCGGCATCCTCATTCACGAGAGTCAATACGCGCGAGGAACTTTCGATGGACTCGGCAGGAGACTCCGGGCCGGAGCTGCGTGGACGTCAATCGAAGACCGACAACGGTGGAGCTGTAACTTTCAGGAGAGGCCGGTTCCGAAGGCGCTGTCCGTCGATGCGCCGCGCGGGAAGTCGGCGCCGGAGATGAAGACGCCGGCCGGCCGGGCGGCACCCTTGGGCGCGCTCGGCAGGACAGTCACGGCACCCTCGTCGGTGTACGTGACCTTCTCCCAGGGCGCGCCCACGACCACGGCTTCGCCTCCGTACGCGTTGATCACCCGGCTCAAGCTGCTGCCGAAGCCGTCGCCGTCCTCGTTGGCGCCCGGCACGCCCGGGGAGTTCTGATCGATGTAGACGGCTCCCGCAGCGGAGGGGCCTGTCGCGGTGCTGTACAAGACGTTCACCGCACCGGTGTAGTCGGCGGACCCGGCCGTCTCCGACCGCACCCCGATGACGAGGTCACGCTTGCCGTCGCGGTTCAGGTCGGCAAGGGTCAGCGCGTCACCGAAGTAGTCGCCGTTCTCGGCGTCACCGGGGATCTGCGGGTTGTCCTGGTCGAAGGCCGGGCCGGCCGCCAGGCCGGACGCCGTTCCCCGGAACACGTGCACCATCCCGGCCCCGCTCTTGGCACCGATGGACTCGGAGGGGACGCCGACGATCAACTCCGCCCGCCCGTCGCCGTCGGTGTCGCCGGCCGCCAGGGCCGCACCGAAGGAGTCGAGCGTCTCCACGGCGCCGGGTACGCCGGGCGAATCCTGGTCCCACCACGTCGAATTCGCGGTGACGAGGCCGGCCGAGGTGCCCGAGAAGACGACGACCCCGCCGGCGTCGTAGTGGGTGCCGATGCCCTCGCCGCGCGCCCCGACGGCCAGATCGCTGCGGCCGTCGCCGTTGAAGTCCCCCGCGGCCAGGTTCCAGCCGAACACGTCGCCCGGCTCCGCGACGCCGGGAACGCCGGGACTGTCCTGGTCGATCCATTGGGCGCCGGCATCGGTGATTCCGGTGCTGCTGCCGTACAGCACGCCGAAGGCGCCGTGGTTGTCGCCGGTCCACGGTGCTCCGGCGGCCACGTCGTCGAAGCCGTCGCCGTTGAAGTCACCCGACTCCAGATCCAGGCTGAAGCCGGAACCGTACGCGCCGCCGGGCTGGATCGCGGTGCGGTCGAACCCGGCGGAGTTCGTCGTGGTGAGGCCGGACGCACTCCCGTACAGCACCAGCATGTCGCTTGCCGAGGCCGCACTGATCGCCAGGTCGGCGTAGCAGTCGCCGTTGAAGTAGCCGGACGCGAGCGCCTCGCCCAGCCGGGCGCTGCCCCCGAACCGGTTCTTCGGGATGCCCGGCGCTCGGCCGTCGAAGCCGACCGAGCGGCGGCCCTTCCCGAGGCCCGTGGCGGAGCCGTACGAGACGTCGACGACGCCCTGCCAGTTGATGTCCCCCACCGGCTGATACGTCCGCGGGGCGCCGATGGCGAGGTCGCCGTACCCGTCGCCGTCGAAGTCACTGGGCACCCGGGCGCAGGCGGCGGACGCGGCGGACGACACCGGGAGGACGAGGAACGGCGCGACGAGGGCCGCGACCACGAATCGACGCATGGGGCTGTCTCCATAGCTCAAGATCGCCGGAGCATACCGGGGACGACCGCTGCGCGATGCCCCTTGGGTTCAGAGCCAGGTCAGCCAGGAGTCGGGCAGCAGGGTGTAGCCGACGAACGCGGCGATGTCGAGCAGGCTGTGCGCCACGATCAGCGGCATGACGCGACCCTTGCGCAGGAAGAACAGGGCGAACACCACGCCCATCACCGCGTTGCCGACGAAGGCGCCGAAGCCCTGGTAGAGGTGGTACGAGCCGCGCAGGACCGCGCTGGCCGCCACGATCCAGCCCAGCCGCCAGCCGAACGAGCGCAGCCGGGTGATCAGGTAGCCGACCACGATGACCTCTTCGAGCACGGCGTTCTGCATCGCGGCGATGATCAGGACGGGGATCGCCCACCACACCGGCTTCAGGGCGGCCGGGACGATCTGCGCGTTGAGGCCGAGCTGCGCTGCCGCGTACACCAGGAGCAGGCCCGGGATGCCGATCGCCGCCGCCAGCCCGGCGCCCCAGCCCAGGTCCGGGCCCGGGCGACGCAGGTCCAGGCCGAGCGTGCGGACCGGGTCCAGCCGGTCGCGGTTCAACAGATAAAGAGCCAGGAGTACGGGCACGAGCGCGAAGAAGACACCCAGCAACTGGTACGTCAGATCCAGGTACGGCCGCGGCGACTGCGACGGGTTCAGCGTGGCCGTCTGCTGGGACAGCGGCTTCCCGGCGGTGAGCTTCGCGACGAGCGACACGACGGCGTACACGGCCGACTGACCGAGCGACAGCAGCAGCACGACCGCGATCTCGACGCCGGTCTCCCGCCGGGTGGCGGCCGGGCGCTCGACCGTAGTCGTCACGAGCCGACCTCGCTGACCTCGGCGAACGGTTTGTCGTTCTGCCACACCACGTGAACGATGAAGCTGTGGTTGACCTCGTTGAAGTAGACGGCGAGGTTGTCCGCGGTGTTCTGCACCGTGGCCACCGAGAAGCCGTCCGCCGGCGTGGCCGTCACGAGCTTGACGACTCCGTCGGCCGCCCGGATCACGGTCTGGCCGCCCTCCATCCGGAAGGACCGGACATAGGTACGGTCACCGTCGCCGTTCGTGGTCACGGTCCAGCCGTCCTCCACGGTCGTGGTGGAGTCGTCCCGGGCCGGGGGCGGGGTCGTCGCCGGAGGCCGGGTCGCGGGCGTCGAGTGGGTGCGTGACGGGCTGCGCGCGGCCGAGGGCGACCGGGTTCGTTCCGGCGCGGAGGAGGAAGAGGTGGTGGCGGTCGGCGGCGAGGGCGGGGCCGGCGTGGGGGCGAGCTCCGCCGAGTCGCGCAGCTGATCGACCGAGACCAGGGCGCTCTCGTCCGCGGTGGCCGTACGCAGCACCGGCAGCATCGCCACCGAGGCCAGCGCGACGCTGGTCAGCGTGGCCGCGCACCATCCGAGCACCGGGAACCAGCTCCGCCGAGATCGCACGTGGCCATGCTCTCACCTACCCCTATGGTTGTGCCCATGGCGTTGATCCTGCTGGTCGAGGACGACCGCAACATCACCGCGGCGCTGACCCGGGCGCTGACGGACGCGGGCCACGTCGTGCGCCCGGTCGGGCAGGCCGCCGAAGCCCTCAAGATCCTCACCGAGGAGCAGCCGGACCTGGTCATCCTCGACCTCGGGCTGCCGGACATCGACGGCACCGACGCGCTGCGGATGATGCGCTCCGTGTCGGCCGTACCCGTCATCGTCGCCACCGCACGCCGCTCCGAGGCCGACATCATCACGTTGCTGAGCGACGGCGCCGACGACTACGTGACGAAGCCGTTCTCCAGCGGGCACATCCTGGCGCGCATCACCGCGGTGCTGCGCCGTACCCGGGCCGCCGTCGACACCGCACCCAGCGTGATCACCGTCGGGGAGCTCGAGATCAATCCCCGCCAGCGCCGGGCCGTGCTGCGCGGGCAGGCCCTGCAGCTGACCCGCCGCGAGTTCGACGTGCTCACCTACCTGGCCGAGCGCGTCGGTCAGGTCGTCAGCCGCCGCGAGCTGCTGACCGAGGTGTGGAACCAGTCCCGCATCGGCGAGGAGCAGACGATCGACGTCCACATCTCCTGGCTGCGGCGCAAGCTGGGGGAGACGGCGGCGGCGCCGCGGTTCCTGCACACCGTACGCGGGGTCGGCGTGATGATGGTCGACCCGCGGTGAGATGGGAGCTGAACCGGCTGGCGCTGGCCATCACCTCGATGGTCGCGCTGGCGTTCCTCGTGCCGTTGATCTACGCCACCGGGAAGATCGCGCACGACCGGGCCATCGGTGACGCCCGGCAGCAGGCCGCCGCCATGGTCGCGGCGCTCGCCGTCAACGCCGACCCGCAGCTGCTGACCAGCGCGGTCGCGAGCACGGTCGCCGGCAGCGCGGGCCGGCTCGCCGTGCACCTGCCCGGCATCGCGCCGGTCGGCCGGAGCCACGTGAACGATGCGGCGGTCGCGCAGGCCAACCTCTACCGGCGGCCGGTGACCGCGGACGCCGCCGGCGGGCTCGTCTACCTGCAGCCGAGCGTGCTCAGCGACGGGCGGTCCGTGGTGATCGAGGTGTTCGTGCCCGACGAGGAGATGCGGCGCGGCGTGTGGCCGGCGTGGCTGGCGCTGGGCGCACTGGCGATCGTGCTGGTCGCCGGCTCGGTGCTCTTCGCCGACCGGCTCGGCGGCCGCCTGGTCCGCGCGACCCGCGACCTCGCCGGCTCCAGCCGCCGGCTCGGCTCCGGCGATCTGGCCGTACGCATCGAGCCCTCCGGGCCGCCGGAGTTGCGCGACGCGGCCAGCGCGTTCAACGCGATGGCGGCCGACCTGCGCCGCCTGCTCGACGCGGAACGCGAGCTCGCGGCCGACCTGTCGCACCGGCTCCGCACCCCGCTGACCGCGCTGCGGCTGGACGCGGAGACCATGCCGCCCGGGCCGATCGGCGACCGGATGCGGCAGGCCTGCGACATGCTCGACGAGGAGCTCGAGGCGATCATCGCCGGCGCCCGCCTCGGCGTGGAGGCGCGCGGCAACCAGCAGTCCGACCTCGTGGAGGTGCTCGCCGACCGGTTGGCGTTCTGGTCGGCGCTGGCCGAGGACCAGTTGCGGCCGTGGGAGGTCGTGGGCGGGCAGAACCCCGTACCCGTGCCGTTGCCCCGCAGCGAGCTGATCCTGGCCGTGGACTCGTTGCTGGGCAACGTCTTCGCGCACACGCCCGAGGGGGTGGCGTTCCGGGTGACCGTCTCGCCGGCCGGGCTGCTCGTCGACGACGCCGGCCCGGGCATCGCCGACCCGCAGGCCGCGGTGCAGCGCGGGGTGAGCGGCGCCGGCTCCACGGGACTCGGTCTCGACATCGTGCGCCGGGTCGCCGAGGCCGCGGGCGGGCGGCTGGAGATCTCCCGGGGGCCGCTCGGCGGGGCGCGGATCGGGCTGCTTCTCCCCGTACGCGGGGAAGTGCCGCACCCGGAGCCGCGTCCGGCCGGCCGGCGCCGCCGTACGCCTTCATGATCCTTTCTGGTGCTTTTAAGGCTGCTTTATGGAACGCGTCGTTACGGTCCTCGCCGTAAGAACCGGACGACACGTTGGGAGCCGCAAAGATGCGCAGGTCGATCGCCTATCCGCTGGTGACACTCGGAGCAGTCGTAGGGTCGGCAGCGGTGGTCGCATCCCCTGCGCTGGCGCACGGGTACGTGTCCGCCCCGCCGAGCCGGCAGGCCCTCTGCGCGAGCGGTGCGGTCAAGGACTGCGGGCAGATCCAGTTCGAGCCGCAGAGCGTCGAGGCGCCCAAGGGGCAGCGGTCCTGCAACGGCGGCGTCGCGCAGTGGTCGGTCCTCGCCGACGAGAGCCGCAGCTGGCCGGCGAAGGCGGTCGGCAAGACCGCCACCTTCACCTGGGTCATGACGGCCCGCCACCGGACCAGCAACTGGGAGTACTTCATCGGCGGCAAGAAGATCGCCACCGTGGACGGGGGCAACCAGCAGCCGGACGCGGTGGTCACGCACAACGTCGACCTCAGCGCCTTCCCGGGCAGGCAGACGGTGCTGGCGGTGTGGAACATCGGTGACACGGCCAACGCCTTCTACAGCTGCGTCGACCTGAACGTGGGCGGTGGTGGCGGCTCGACCACCCCGACCACGCCACCCACCACCGCACCCACCACCCCGCCCACCCGGACCCCGACCACCCCGCCGACCACCAAGCCCGCCCCGACCACCTCGGCCCCCGTCGCGCCGCCCCCGGCTGCCGGTGGATCCGCGTGGGCTCCGGGCGTGGCCTACAAGACCGGCGACGTCGTCAGCTACGAGGGCAAGAACTACAAGTGCCGCCAGGGGCACTCGTCGATCCGCAGCTGGGAGCCGTCGATCTACACCCTCGCCCTCTGGCTGCCGCTGTGAAGCGCCTCGTCGTAGCGGTCTCCGCCGTCCTGCTCCTGGGCGCGTGCGGCACCGCCCCGCAGACCCAGGCCACCCAGGTCACCAACGCGAAGGCCGTCGTGCAGGCCGAGGGTGAGCACAACGACACCGACGTCATGTACCTGCAGATGATGGTCGCCCACCACGAGCAGGGGCTGGAGATGGTCCGGCTCGCCGAGAAGGCGGCACAGCGCGCCGACGTCAAGACGCTGGCCCAGGCGGTCGACGCGACGCAGTCCGACGAGGTCGCCATGATGAAGTCCTGGCTCACCGGCTGGAAGCAGCCCACCACGGTCGACCACGCGCCCAGCGCGCACGCCGACCACGGCGGCCTGCCCGCCACCGGCCCGGAGGAGATCGCCGCGTTGAAGAAGGCGAAGGGCAAGGCGTTCGAGACGGCGTTCCTCAACCTGTTCGTCGCGCACCAGCACAACGCGGTCGAGATGGCGAACCTCGAGGCGGCGGACGGGAAGAACCCCGAGGCCAAGGCGTTCGCCGAGCGGGTCAAGCTCAGCCGTACGGACCAGATCAAGCAGATGCTCTCGATGATCAACACCTGACACGCTCACCCCGACCGGCATCCCCGGCGCCGAAGGCGCGACGGTCGGCACAGACGGGCGCTTCGGTCTCCCCCCTTCATGACCGGCAGAGCCCGGCACCTCCGGCCGGTCCGCGAACCTGCGGGCCGGCCGGAGTCTGTTGTCGCACGTCGTTCCTCAAGAGCGCGTCCCCGTTGCCGATCAAAGGGCCAGTCGGAACTCCCGGGGGGAAGAGATAGTCATGGTCGTAGGCATCGTTGCCGCAGTTGTCGGTCTGGTCGTCGGATTCGTCATCGCCCGCGCCAGGCGGCGTCAGGACCCCATGGTCGAGGTGCTGGAGCAGGCCGCGGCCGGTGATCTCACCGTACGGGTGGACGAGGCCGGCTTGACCCCCGCCGGGGAGAACCTGAACAAGCTCCTCGACCAGTTCGCCGAGATCGTCCGCGTCTCCGAGGCCACCAACGCCCGGCTGACCGGCTCCACCGAGCGCCTCACCGCGCTCGTCGCCGACATGGTCGCCGGCGCGCAGGGCTCGGTGCAGTCGGCGGGCGAGATCCTCCGCGCCTCGCAGGAGGTCTCCGAGAACATCGCCAGCCTGGCCGCCGGCGCCCAGCAGATGGGCGCGAGCATCCAGGAGATCTCCCGCAGCGCCAGCGAGGCGGTCACCGTCGCCGCCGACGCGATGGAGGTGTCCTCGGACGCCAGCCGGACGATGACCAAGCTCGGCGACTCGTCGGCCCAGATCGGCGACGTGGTCCGCGTGATCACCGCCATCGCCGAGCAGACCAACCTGCTCGCCCTGAACGCCACCATCGAGGCGGCCCGCGCCGGCGAGATGGGCAAGGGCTTCGCCGTGGTCGCCAGCGAGGTCAAGGACCTGGCCCAGGAGACGGCGAAGGCCACCGACTCGATCACCACCCAGGTCGGCACGATCCAGGCCGACACCACCGGCGTGGTCGACTCGATCACCCAGATCGGCGAGGTCATCGGCAAGGTCAACGGCTACCAGACGACCATCGCGTCGGCCGTCGAGGAGCAGCACGCCACCGCGGACATGATGGCCAAGAGCATCGTGTCGGCCGGCACGCAGGCCGCCCAGATCGCCGAGAACATGAGCCGCATCAGCGACACCCGGGCGCAGGCCAAGATCGCTGCCGAGCAGACCGACGAGGTCACCCGGGAACTGCGCGAGGCGGCCAAGGAGCTGGCGACGGTGCTGCGGGCGTACCGGGCCTGAGCAACCGCCGGGGTTGCGGTTGCGGTGTACCGCGCCGCGGCCCCGAAGCACCCCCGAGCACGTCCCGATAGGGCAGGTGGCGCCGAGAGTCGGCGCCACCTGTTCGTCTGGAGGTGCCGCTGCCGTGGCCCCGATGTTCGCACCGCTCCGAGAGCGCAACTACCGCCTCTGGGCCGCCGCCGACCTGGTGTCCGTGGCCGGGACCTGGATGCAGGTGCTGGGGCTCAACTGGCTCATCCTGACCGCGACGGGCTCGGCCGCCACGATGGGCGTGGTCGTCATGCTGCAGGCGCTGCCGGTCCTCGTCCTCGGCGGCTGGGGCGGCGCGCTCGCCGACCGGCTTCCGGCCCGCCCGACCCTCATCGCGCTGCAGACGCTGCGGGCGCTGCTCGCCCTCGCGCTCATCGCCGGTACGGGCCACCTCTGGCCGATCTACGCGGTCGCCCTCGCCTCCGGCGTCATCAGCTCCCTCGAGGGCCCCTGCCTCGGCCGCTTCGGTTCCGCCCTGGTCCCGCCCTCCGCGCTCGGCTCGGCGCTGGCGCTCGGCTCCATCCTCAGCTCGGCCGGCCGCATCATCGGCATGTCGCTCGGCGGCGTCCTGGTCGGCATCACCGGCACCTCCTCCCTGTTCGCCCTCAACGCCCTGTCGTACGCCGCGGTGATCGTCGCCCTGGTGGCCATGCGCCCCGGCTCGGTGCGAACCCTCGCCGCGGCGGCCCCCGGCGACGGCGGCGTACGGGCCGGCCTGCGCTACATCGCCCGCCAGCCCGTCGTGCTGGTCGTGCTGGCGCTGTCGTTCGTCCTCGGCTCGCTCGGCCGCAACTACCAGGTCACCATGGCCGCGATGGTCGCCGGACCACTGCACGGGGGCTCCGCCGCGTACGGCATGCTCTCGACGGTCTTCGCAGTCGGCGCCGTAGCCGGCGGCGTCCTCCTGGCCGGCACCGGCCGCTCCACCCTGCGCGTCCTCGTCGCGGCCGGTCTCACGATCAGCGTGCTCCAGCTCGCGGCGGGCTTCGCGCCGACGGTCCTCGGCTTCGCGGCCCTCATCCTGCCGATCGCGGCGGGCGCGGTCATCTTCGACACGGTGGTGTCGACCCGCATCCAGCTCGACACCCGCGAGGACATGCGCGGCCGCGTCCTGGCCACCGTCGGCATCGTCTCCTCGCTGTCCGGCATCGTCGGCGCCCCGCTGATCGGGTGGATGTGCGACACGCTCGGCGCCCGCGGATCGCTGGCCTCGGCCGGCGCGGTCACCGTGGCGGCGGCCGTCGCGGGCACGATCGTGTTGGCCCGGCTCAAGGGCGTCCGCGTGCTCGCGGTGTTGCCGCTGGTGGGACGCCGGACAGCCGGGCAGCTCGCCTGAAGGCCCTCGGCCCCGGTTCGATAGCGTGACCCGCAACGAGCCGGTGTGGTGGAGGGACGAACGTGGAGCTGTTGCACTCGGGCAAGGTCAGGGACGTCTACGCCGACGGGGACGACATCCTGCTGGTCGCCTCCGACCGGGTCTCGATCTACGACGTCGTGCTGCCCACCGCCATCCCCGACAAGGGCAAGATCCTCACGCAGCTGTCGCTGTGGTGGTTCGAGCAGCTGGCCGACGTGGTGCCCAACCACATCATCTCCGCGACCGACGTGCCCGCCGAGTGGGCCGGGCGGGCCGTGCGTTGCGAGCGGCTCGAGATGGTCATGGTCGAGTGCATCGCGCGGGGGTATCTGGCCGGGTCCGGGCTCAAGGAGTACGAGAAGGACGGGGCCGTCTCCGGCGTCGCGCTGCCGCCGGGGCTGATCGAGGGCTCGAAGCTGCCCGAGCCCGTCTTCACGCCCACGACGAAGGTCGCGCCGGGCGAGGGGCATGACGAGTTCATGACGTACGCGGAGGTCGAGGCGTCGGTCGGCGCGGACGTCGCCGCCGAGCTGAAGCGGATCACGCTCGAGGTGTACCGGCGCGGGTCGGAGATCGCCGCGCGCAACGGCATCATCATCGCCGACACGAAGATCGAGCTGGGCTTCGCGGGCGGGGTGCTCAAGCTCGGGGACGAGCTGCTGACGCCCGACTCGTCCCGGTTCTGGGCCGCCGATGAGTGGCAGCCCGGCGGCACGCAGCGCTACCTCGACAAGCAGTACCTGCGGGACTGGTCGGCGAATTCGGACTGGGACCGGACGGCGCCCGGGCCGGAGATCCCCGACGAGGTCGTCGAGGCCACCCGCAACCGCTACATCGAGGTGTACGAGCGCCTGACCGGCGACCGCTGGCGCTGAGCTCTCGGCGACCCTGGCCGCCGGCGCTCGGCGACCCGCGACCCTGGCCGCCGGCGCTCGGCGCTCGGCGACCCGCGACCCTGGCCGCCGGCGCTCGGCGACCCGCGACCCTGGCCGCCGGCGTCGAGGTCTCAGGCGTCCCGGGTGTCGCCCGTGGGCGCCGAGTCCGCGGTACGCGCGTCGTCGTCCGTGGCGGCGTCGTCGTCCCCCTGCAGGCCGTGCGCCGCCTGGAGGGCCTCGTCGTTACGGACGATGTCCGCCGCTTCCTCGCTGCTCATCGCCGAGCCGTCGGCGTCCGGGTTCGTCATGGGTTCTCCTGTGGGTGCCGGCGGTGTTCAGAGCGGCGCGCCCGGGTGGCGATGCCGTGCGGGGTGTTCGATTCCGGTGGGCGGCTGGGCCCGGTGGCGCATCAGGTGGACCCCGTACGCGCCGCCGACCACCGCGAGAATCGCGCCGGTCCAGCCGCCGAGCACGATGCACATCGGGGCCAGCGTCCACAGCAGAACGGCGAGGACCAGCCGAGCTGTGCTCCGGGGGCGGTCGATCTTGCGTACCCGCCGGACGAAGTCCGGGTCTTCGGCACGCAGCTGCGACACGATGGCGTCGAACGTGGGATCGGGCACCGGGACCACCTCCACCAGCGGCGTGCCGACGCTCCCCTCTACCCACGCGCCGTCAGCCGAAACCCTCGCCGAGGCGGAACCGCCGAGCCTTCCCGCGGTCAGCCGAAACCCCCGCCGAGGCGGAACCGCGGAGCCTTCCCGCGGTCAGCCGAAACCCCCGCCGAGGCGAGACCGCGGGGCCGGAAGCCGCCGCGCGGCATCCCGAAACCCCCGGTCAGGCGAAACCGGCGACCTGAAAACCCGCAAAACCGAGCAGAGCCAACGGTACGGCCACAGCCCCGCCGAGCCCGCGCCGTCGCCACGTGCGGCCGGCGAGGATCAGCACGACGACGGCCAGCACGGCCTCGATGACCGCGGTGGCCGTCTCGTCCCGGCGTGCGAGCCGCGCCGCCTCGGCGAGCAGGACGGCGGCCGGCAACGCAACCCCGACGACACCCCGCCACCCGCCGCGAACCCACTTGTCCCGCCAACCGCCGTCGCGGGCCACCGCGCCGTCGGGAACCTGCGCCCGCGCGCCGTCGGGGCCCGGCCCGCCGGCACGAGCCCCGGCGCCGTCGGGAACCGCCGTGCCGTGTGCGACCGACACGTGATCCCGGGCGCCGGCGCTGTCGGGAGCCACTGCGCCGTCCCGGGCCCACGCCGCGGCGACGCCGAACACCGCACCGGCCAGGACGCCGAAGAACATCCACAGCAGCGCGGTCGTCGCCCACACGTTCGAGAGCGCGTCATCCTGCACGGCCGTGGCCGTCAGG
This sequence comes from Actinoplanes sp. NPDC049316, assembly GCF_040677315.1. NCBI lineage: Bacteria > Bacillati > Actinomycetota > Actinomycetes > Micromonosporales > Micromonosporaceae > Actinoplanes > Actinoplanes sp. NPDC049316. The sequence continues at coordinate 91,390 of NZ_JBFAQM010000008.1, forward strand.
TAGTAGGCCGGCACCGCGACGACCAGCATCACGATCGCCCCCACGACGGATCTCAGCACGCTCCCGCGTAACGCGTACGCCATGGCGAACGCCAGCACGGCCCACACCGCCGACGAGTTGGCGAGGTTCGCCCACGGGTACGGCAGCAGCTTCTGCGCAGCGAAGTCCACGATGCCCAGCGCGACGCCGCAGAGCAGCGGAACCGTCGCGTGGCGGTCAATCGTCGCCATCTACATCCTTGAGGTGCTGGGCCCAGCGCCGGGCCAGGTCGGCGTCGGCGGGCGGGCGTACCCGCTGGCCTGAGGCGAAAATGTGGTTCCAGTGATGCCCGGGTACGTCGTGCAGCAGCTCCGCGACCGGCAACCGGTCGGACACGGGCAGCACTCGATCCCAGAGCACGTCGGCATAGTAGGTGAGCCTGTCTCGTCGGCCCGCCCAGTGCGGCGCCGGGAAGATGACGCGGTCGGCGAGGCGGCCGCTCGCGATGATGCCCCTCGACGTGTTCTGCCGGAGCAGAAAGACCAGGTCGCCGGGGGCCGTACCCGATCGGCGCGAGCCGAAGCTCCACCGGCCGCGTACCCGGCGGCCCGCCGCCGTGGCAGCGATGTCGTTCTCGTGATTCGTACGGAAGTAGCCGGTGTCGCTGCCGTCCCAGGTCAGGATGAAGGTGCTCACGTGCGGGCGCGCCTTTCCAGGTCCGTGGCGACCCGGGCGCCGATGTGGTCGATCAGGCGGCGCAGGTCGGCGCAGTACACCGACGGGTTGCGGAAGCCGCCGCCCGGCCGCCATCGGTGCGCGTAGTGCCCGGCGCCGCAGATGTCATGCACCGGGCAGGCGAGGCAGGACTCCGCCAGCGCGGCGAGGCCCGACTGCCGCGCGACGATCCCCGGATGCCGCGCGGCCTCGTCGAGGTCGTGGTCGAAGACGTTCAGCCCGGTCGCGGCGGCGCCCGGGTAGGTCGCCTTGAGCGAGTCGACCTGTTCGATCGTGCCGTCCGACTCGATCACCGCCACCGCCACCGGGCTCAGCCCCACCTGGTCCGAGCGGCTCGGACCGCCCAGCACCAGGCTGATGATCTCCTCGAAGAGGCGGATGCCGGTCTCCCGGCGTGCGGCGCCGTACCAGCGGTCGAAGACGGCGATCAGCCATTCCGCGGCGCCGGGCGCCGGCCGCGCACCCCAGTGGGCGTGCGGCAGCAGCAGATCGATCATCGGCGGGCGGTGGTCCAGGAGGGACTCGTAGACGGCGACCGGGTCGGTCGCCGGATCGACCGTGCAGAGAATTCCCGCGTACGCGGGGTGCCCGGCGAGCAGCCGCAGTGCCCGGTCGGCGAGGGCGTGGCTGCCCCGGCCGTCGCGGTGGCGCCGGTGCCGGTCGTGCTGCCCGGGCGTCCCGTCCAGGCTCACTCCGATGCGGACTCCGAGCCCGGCCAGCGCGTCGCGCATGCGGGTGTCGAGGAGGGCGCCGTTGGTCTGCGTACTGAATCGGGCGGCCGGCACGACGGCCCGGACATCCGTGACCAGCCGGACCAGCGACTCGCGTCCGGCGAGCAGGGGCTCGCCGCCGTGCAGCACCACGTCGACGTGGTCGAGGCCGTGGCGGGCGGCGTGATCGCCGATGCGCTGCGCGGCCGCCTGCCAGACCGCCGGCGTCATCGAGGGGGGACGGTCCCGCCAGCTCTGGTCGGCGAGTTCGTAGACATAGCAGTAGTCGCAGGCGAGATTGCAGCGTTGGTGCACCTTCAACACGAACTCGCGGAAGGCCGGCACGCCTCAAGTCTGCCTCACCGCGGAGACGGTTGTCGGCTCGAGCTCAGCGGCCGCCGTGGCCTGCCGTTACCGCTGGTCGAGGCTCAGTTCGGGCTCGCGCCGCCGGGGCCACGCGGCCTTGCTGCCGCAGGCGTCGCAGCTGAGCTGTTCGCCGCAGTGCGCGCACCAGTCGTTCGTGCGGCGTAGATACCAGCCGAGGGCGACCCCGGCGAGGAGGCTGGCGAGGCCGATGAGCGCGGCCAGGGCCACGGCGCCGGTCACCGGTGCGGTCCGCCCATGGCCGAGGCGCCGTCGCCGCCGACGCGCGGACGCCGGCAGGCGAGTCCGTTGGCCTGACGGTGGTCCAGGGTCGGGTCCTCGTCGGCGCGGGAGGTCACGTACGACGCGGTGAACGTGTCCACGCCCGTGCCGAAGTGGGTGCCGGGCCGGTAGGTGACGGTGACGGCGCGCGGCGATGCCGCCTCGATCACTCCGGCCCGCCAGCCGTCGCGGTAGACCCACACCGGGTCCGCCTTGTGGTAGCTGTCGGCCGGCGCCACCTCCGCCGGATCTCGTTGCGGTGGGGCGATGGTCGGGGTCGACATCGAGAGCCTCCTGGATCCCGGGACTCGGGTCGTCGGTCGTCCATGCGGCGCCGTCCCGGTCGTGACAGCCGAAAAGGTCATGCCATTCAGCACGCTGTGTCAGCAGCCAGGCAACCGCCTGTCAGCTATCATGCTCGGCATCCAGTGCGTTCGCAAGGCCGGATGCACGTGCATCCGTAGCGTGCGAGCGCGAGGGAAGGTAGCCGAACGTTCGGTTTTCGGTCGAGCGATCGCACCCTTAGGATGCATTGGGCGACGGAGCTGCAACTTGCAGTTTCGAGGGACGAACCGGACGGGAGCCACGTGACCACGGGTACGCAGGAGGACGGGCCGAACAGCGGCCCTACCGTGCTGCGCATCCTGCTCGGTGCGCAATTGCGACGGCTCCGCGAGAGCAAGCAGATCAGCCGGGAGGACGCCGGCTACGAGATCCGCGCCTCCGGGTCGAAGATCAGCCGGATGGAGCTCGGCCGCGTCAGCTTCAAGGAACGCGACGTCGCCGACCTGCTCACGCTGTACGGCGTCAAGGACCCGGCCGAGCGCGAGGCGCTGCTGGGGCTGGCCCGGCAGGCGAACAACCCGGGCTGGTGGCATCACTTCGGCGACATCATGCCGTCCTGGTTCCAGTCGTACCTGGGCCTGGAGGCGGCGGCCTCGCTGATCCGTACGTATGAGATCCAGTTCGTGCCCGGCCTGCTGCAGACCCCGGCGTACGCCCGAGCCGTGATCATGCTGGGTCACGCGGGCGCCACGGCGGACGAGATCGACCGTCGCGTCGAGCTGCGCCGCCAGCGTCAGCAGCTGCTCAACCGGGTCGAGGCGCCGCAGCTGTGGGCGGTGATCGACGAGGCCGTCCTGCGCCGTCCGATCGGTGGCGTCGACGTGATGCGGGGCCAGATCGAGGCGCTGATCGAGGCGGCCAAGAAGCCGAACGTGCGGCTGCAGATCATTCCGTTCAACGCCGGCGGCCACGCCGCGGCGGGCGGGCCCTTCGCGATCCTGCGCTTCCCGGAGCCGGAGCTGCCCGACGTGGTCTACGTCGAGCAGCTCACGAGCGCCATCTACCTGGACAAGCGGGACGACGTCGACCAGTACGCGATCGCCATGGAGCGCGTCTGCATCGACGCCGAACCGCCCAGCCACACCCAGGAGATCCTCGGCAAGCTGCTGCACGAGGTCGGCCGGCTCACCTGAGGGCCGCTCGCGGATCGACGGGGAAGGTGTGCCCGATAGGCCCTGCGGTCGAGGACTCCGGGGCGACGGCTTCCCGATCGGCGGCGACTCCCGGGTGCAACAATGATAACTCTATGTAATTAACTCTCCGGGGTGACACCCGGAGCGTCGGGACGATTCACCCGAGCAGGTGATCGAAGTCCCCGTCGCGGACGCCACCGAGGAACGCCTCGATCTCCGCCGGCGTGTAGATCAGGGCCGGGCCCTCCGGGTCGCGGGAGTTCCGCATCGCGACACTGCCGTCCGGCAGCGCGGCGCACTCGACGCAGTTGCCGCTCGGGTTGCTCCGGCCGCTCTTTCGCCAGGTCACACCCTGCAGCTGCCCAGCGGGCATGCCGTTGAAAATGCGCGTCATTACTAGCTCCCTAACGGTGAGACCGGTCCGGGGACCGGCGATGTGTGTCCCGCCGGCTACCTGCTGTGCAGATGCACGTGCATTTGGCCTTGCGTTCTCACATGATTGTGAGCATGATAACGCACGTACCCCACTGAAAGTGGGTCACGGAGGGTGACATCTTTGAGTGACGGGTCGGTCGCGGAAACGGCCGTGAAGGCCCTCGACGCGAGGCTCTCTGGCGGGAGCGTCCGAGCGGGAGGAGAACCACCATGTCCGTACCCAACATCGGCCCTGAACCCTTCGAGACCAGCGACACCAACGGCAACGACACGTCGAGGCGCGGCAACCCGGCGCCGGTCCTGCGCGACGAACGGCTGACGGACTGCATGGAAGCGGCCACGACGCGCGCGACGACGGTGTCCCACCGGTTCGGCGGGGTCCGCTACGCCCTCACCCGGCACGACGGCCTGCCGCCGCACGCCGGCCCGGACGCCGGAGGTGATCCCGACGCGAGTCACTGAACACCTGCCCTGCGCCAGCCGGCGCCGCCCGGACGAGACACTCGGCCGGCGTGCCTGGTCCCTCTCGTCCCCCATCATGCGCCGCGGCCGGTTGCAGCTGAGCATCGCGCGCTGGCCCGTGCGCGTCTTCCAGGAACAGGACTACTGCTACGGCGTGGGGCCCCTGGCGCTGCGGGTCGACCGCGTCGGCTGGACGTCGCCGGTGCCGTACGAGGGCGACACCTGGCTCGAGGTCGAAGGCACGGTGATCGACCGAAGGACCGGCGAGGAGCGGCAGACCCGGCAGGTGCTCGTACGCGCTTGCCGGCTCCCCGGGCCACCGCACCGCAAGCGCCCCCGGCTGCGGCCCTGACAACGTCATAGAGAGCGAGCGGCGTCGGCGAGACGCCGTTCGATGCGCGTCCCGGGCAACCGGGGCGCGCCGCCCGGATCCCGGCCGGGCGGTCCGGTTCCCCCGTGCTGGATCGCTCGGCCGGCCCGCCGATCGGGACCGGCCCGCCGTGGGGGGAGACGGAGCGCGCCGCGCGAGACGGAATGCGGCGCGTCCACGGCCCAGGGCAGGCGCGCCCGGTCAAGCGTCGGTGTGTCCGGCCTAAGCGCGGGCCTGCTACGGCTTGCGGGCGACTCCCGCCCAGTAGTACGCGGTCTCCGGCGCATCCACCGCTGCATCCGGGCGCCACGCCGAGACCGGCACGAGGCCCGGCTCCAGCATCTCCCAGTCGCCGAAGAAGCGGGCGACCTCGTCCTTGCTACGCGCCACCAGCGTCATCCCCGCGTCCGTGGCCGCGGCCACCGCCTGGCCGACCGCCTCGGGGCTGAAGTCCGCCGTCGGGTGGGTGATCGCCAGGACGCTGCCGGAGGGCATGGCGTCGCGCAGCCGGCCGACCAGGTCCCACGGGTCGTCCTCGTCGGCGAGGAGCATGAGGATCGCGATCAGCGTGAGGCCGACCGGCCGGGTCAGGTCGAGGGTCTCCTGCAGGACCGGCTGCTCGAGGATCCGCTCCGGGTGGCGGATGTCCGCCGAGATGTACTCGGAGCGGCCCTCCTCGCTGCTGATCATCAGGGCGCGGGCGTGCACCAGCACGATCGGGTCGTTGTCCACGTACACCACCCGGGTCTCCGGGGCGAGGCGCTGCGCGATCTCGTGCAGGTTGGGACGGGTGGGTATGCCCGTACCGATGTCGAGGAACTGCCGGATGTCTTCCTGGGTGACCAGGTCGCGGGCGGCGCGGTGGACGAACTTGCGGTTCTCGGCGGCCATGGACCGCATGCCCGGAATCGCCTGCAGCATGGCCTCGGCGACGGCCCGGTCGACGGCGAAGTTGTCCTTGCCGCCCAGCCAGTAGTCGTAGATGCGGGCCGAGTGCGGGATGTTCGGGTTGACCCCGGGCGGCGCCACCTCGACCGGTGCCGATGCCTCGCTGCCCTGTGTCACTGCCGACCGCCTTCCGCTCAGGCCACCCCTGGCCGAAAAGGACACCGGCCGCCGTGGCCGCGCCCGTGCCAGCCGCGCGCGACCGGCCGGATCCCGGATGGAGCCGCGTGGGCGGGGCCCGGGCGAGACTCCGGCCCGATGCGCCGGCCGACAGCCGGCGCCCGGCCGGGAACCGTGGACTCAGCCTAGCCAAAGAAGTTGATCAAATTCAGCAGCGTCGCTCGATCGGGCCGTCTGTCCGGAGAGGTCCGCACTGGCCCGGAGAAGCCGGGAGACCACGCAAAAGCGGTGATCAGGCCGCGTTCGCACCGTCCCGGTAGGACGCAGAGCGGCGGTCGCGCGCGCCGGCGACCACCTGGTTACGGCCGGCGTGCTTGGCGACGTACAGGTTGCGGTCCGCTGTGGAGAGCAGGCCGGACTGGGTGGCCGCCGCCGCGTCGGAGAGGCCGGCCACGCCGATGCTGACGGTGACCGGGAGGCCGTGGGTCAGCGTGGTCCAGTCGTATGAGCTGATGGCCCGGCGGATGCAGTCGAGCTGGTCGGTCGCCTGGGCCACGTCCGTGCCGGGCAGCGCGACGAGGAACTCCTCGCCGCCCATCCGGGCCACGAACGCCTCGGGGGCGAGCGACGCCAGCTCGGTCTCCAGGAGCTTGGCCACTAGCACCAGGACCTGGTCGCCGATCTCGTGGGACAGCTGGTCGTTGATCCGCTTGAAGTGGTCGAGGTCGACGATCGCCACCGTGAGGTCGCCGCCGGCGGCGACCAGGGACGGCAGCTGCTCGTCGAGGTAGCGGCGGTTGCGCAGGCCGGTCAGCGGGTCACGCCGGGCCTGCTCGCGGAAGCGTTCCGCTTCCCGCCGCGCCTCGGTGGTCTCGAACATCGCCTGCCGGGTGCGGGCCTGCGCCTCGCGCTGCGACGAGTGCAGCGCGTAGTGGGCGGCGAAGAAATCCTTATGTACGGCGAAAGCGAGCGCGTACTCGCCCCGGGCGGCGTGCAGCTCGGCCTGCTCCTGGTGGACGCGGACGAGGACGTCGCCGAGCTCGCGTTCCAGGCAGAGCGCCCGGGACCGGTCGAGGCTGACCTGGGCCCGGTCGGTGGCGCCCAGGAAGCGCTGGGCGCGGGCCAGCGTGAGCATGAATTCGGCGAGCGAGTCGGCGTCCTCGTACCCGCCCTCGTGGTGCCGGGCCACCGCCAGCCGCAGGGTCTCCTCGGCCTTGGTGTAGTCGCCGTTCTCGATCTCGATGGCGCCGATGGTGTCGAGGACCGCGGGGTCGAGGACGAAGCCGTACTCCTCCGCGACCTCCTGGAGGCGCTGGGCCACCGCTTCGGCGCGGGCGTGCTCGCCGGCCGCGAACTCGGTGTAGGCGTAGTTGTTGAGCATGCCCATGAGCAGCTGGGGCAGGCCGAGCCGGACGGCCAGCTCCTCGGCCTGGGCGTACTGGTCGCGGGCGGCGTCCATGGAACCGGCCGCGCCGAGGGCGTCGGCGAGCTTGGCCCGGTGCCACACTCGCATGTGGTCGGTGGCTGTGTCGTCGAGGAGCTCGACGGCGAGCAGCGAGTGTTCGAGGGACTGGGCCGCGTCGCCGAGGTGGCGGTGGATGTTGGCCCAGACGAGGTGCGTACGCGCCTCCACGAAGTGGTCGCCGTGCTCGGTGGCCCACTGGTGGATCTTCCAGATGCGGCGGGCGGCGCCGGCGACGTCGCCCTTGCGCATGAGCATGTTGGCCTGCAGGAGCCGGGCGCGGGTGGCGAGCCGCTCGTCGCCCAGCGCGCGCGCCTCGGCCTCGTGGGCGATCGCGGCCTCGAGGGTGGCGTCGGCGTCCCAGATGTACTGGTCCTCGTGCTGCGTGAGGGCAGCCGACAGCTGCTCTGCGTCGCGTACGCGCCCGTCCATCGGCCCTCCCCTTCCGCTCAGGCGAATCATCGACACGAACCGCCCCGTCTGTAGAACAAATGCGGTGTGTTCCCGAAGGTTAGCCGTGAGTGACCACTGCGACCCAGTGTTGCGCGCGTGATCCAGCTCGCCGTCGTCCGAGGTCGCACACGTTGTACGTCGTACAGTTGGCGGATGGCCAAGCGGAGCGTGCGTCTGTCCCGGGATGCGATCATCGACTGCGCGACGGCGCTCGCGGACGCCGAGGGGCTCGAGGCGGTGACGATCCGCCGGCTGGCGCAGGAGAACGGCGTCACGCCGATGGCCATGTACTGGCACTTCAACGACAAGGACAGCCTGCTCGACGGGCTGGCCGAGCATCTGGTCGCCTCGGTGCAGCTGCCCGAGCCCGGTGACGGCACGTGGGACGAGCAGCTCCGCGAGATCCTCGTCGCCTTCCTGGACGCCATCCGGCCGCATCCGGCGCTGGCGGGGCTGGCGCTGCGCCGCATCCTGGTGGCCGAGCCCGGTCTGCGGCTCGCGGAGCGGGTGCTGGACCTCCTGCGGCAGGCCGGGTTCGGCCCGGAGCGGGCCGCCGAGGTCGGCACGTTCCTCATGTGCGCGGTGATCACCCTCGTCGTGGGTGACCCCATGGCCGCCAAGGCGGACGCCGGCGGCGACCGGGCCGCGGACATGCGGCACAAGCAGGCGATGCTGCAGGCCCTCGAGCCGGAACGCTATCCGAACCTCATCGCGGCCGCGCCGGCGCTGGTCGGCTGTCACGGGCAGGACGACTACTTCGAGGTCAACATCGACCTTCTGGTGCAGGGCGTTCGCGGCAGCAGCCGGAACTGATCTCCGTCACACCTCTTGACGCTCCTTTACACCGTACATATACGTTGTACATGTACGGCGCACAGGACGGCGCCGCGTGGAGGAGGTTCCGGTGGAACGCAGACCCTGGTCGACCCTGGCCGTACTGTCGCTGGCCCAGTTCATGGTCGTGCTGGACGTGACGATCGTGAACGTGGCGTTGCCCGACATCCAGCAGGACCTCGGCTTCACCGCCGGTGGGCTGCAGTGGGTGGTCAGCGCGTACACGTTGCTCTTCGGAGGTTTTCTGCTGCTCGGCGGCCGGGCGGCCGACCTGCTCGGCCGGCGCCGGCTCTTCATCGCCGGGCTGCTGCTGTTCGGGGTGACGTCGCTGCTGGCCGGTCTGGCCCAGTCACCCGAGCAGCTGGTCGTGATGCGGGCCGTGCAAGGGCTCGGCGGCGCGCTCCTGTCGCCGGCCGCCTTCGCGATCCTGACGGTCACCTTCGCCCACGGCCGGGACCGCAACATCGCGATGGGCGTCTGGGGTGGTCTCGCCGGGCTGGGTGGCACCCTCGGCGTCATCGCCGGCGGCCTGCTCGTGGACTCGCTGAGCTGGCGCTGGGTCTTCCTGGTCAACGTCCCGATCGCCGCGGTGCTCGCGCTCTTCGTGCCGGTGTTCGTCGCGGAAAGCCGGGTCGCGACACCCGGGAGGCGGACCTTCGACGTGGCCGGCGCGTTGCTGAGCACGGCGGGACTGCTGGCCATCGTGCTGGGCGTCATCCGCGCCGAGCCGCTCGGCTGGTCGTCGTTCGAGGTCGTGGCGCTGCTGGCCGGGGGGCTCGCGTTGCTCGGCGCGTTCGTCCGGGTCGAGGCGCGGTCGGCTGCTCCGCTCGTACCGCTGGCGCTGTTCCGGTCGCGCGGGCTGACCACGTCGATCCTCGCGCTGGCGCTGAACGGCGGCGCGTTCCTCGCGATGTTCTTCCTCACCGCGATCTTCCTGCAGCAGGTGCGCGGCCTCACCGCCCTGGAGACCGGGCTGCAGTTCCTGCCGATGGGCATCGCCGCCATCGGGAGCGCCGTGGTGGCCTCGCAGCTGGTGACCCGCTTCGGCACCAAGCCGGTGCAGATCGGCGGGGCCGCGCTGAGCGTCGTGGGGCTGTTGCTGCTGTCCGGCGCGGACGCCACGGGCTCGTACGCGACCACGATCCTGCCGGGCATCGTGCTGTTCGGCATGGGCATCATCGCGACGGGCACGCCGGCCTCGATCGCCGCGGTGGCCGACGTCCGGCACGACCAGGCCGGCGCCGCCTCCGGCGTGGTGAACGCGGGCTACCAGGTCGGCGGCGCGCTCGGCCTCGCCGTGATCACCACGCTGGCGGCCTCGCACGTGGAGGGTCTGCTGGCCGACGGGGCGCAGCCGGGCGCGGCGCTGGTCGGCGGTTTCCAGCACGGCCTGCTGTTCGCGGCGATCTTCGCGGGGGCCAACATCCTGACGGCCCTCAGCGCTCCACGCCTGCGCCCGACCTCCGAGCAGTTGGCGGAGGCAGCCGTCGCAGCCTGACGGACATGCGAACGGCGCCCGGGGAGAACCCCGGGCGCCGTCACGGTCGTGCTGAACTACCGGCCCGCGGGAACCGGCGCCTCGTCGGCCTTGCGGGCGGCGGCGAGGTCGATGGTCGAGCGCAGGGTGATCTGGCGGAACAGCAGCGCCGCGATCACGCCGACCACCGCGATACCCGCGGAGATCAGGAAGATGTGGCCGGTGGCGTCGCCGTACGCGGCCCGCACGATGTGTTGGATCGTCGGCGGCAGCTCCGCGAGGTTGAGGCTGCTGGTCTTGCCCCCGCCGCTCGGACTCGCCGGTACGCCCGCCGCGGCGAGCTGCGAGGTGATCGAGTCGGTGACCCGGTGGGCCAGGACGGCGCCGAGTACCGAGACGCCGATCGTGCCGCCGAGCGAGCGGAAGAACGCGATCGTCGAGCTGGCCGCGCCGATGTCCTTGAGGGCGACGGAGTTCTGCACGGCGAGCACCAGGTTCTGCATCGACATGCCCACGCCGATGCCGACCAGGGCCATGCCCACGCCGAGGTACCAGAGCGAGGTCTCGTGGTCCATGACCGAGAGCATCGCGAACCCGGCGACCAGGACGATCGTGCCCGTCACGATGTATGGCTTGATCTGCCCGGACTTGGTGATCATCCGTCCGGAGATGGTCGACGAGACCAGGACGCCGGCCATCATCGGGATGGTGAGCAGGCCGGCCTCGGTGGGGCTGTAGCCGCGGCCGATCTGGAAGTACTGGCCGAGGAAGACCGAGCCGCCGAACATGGCCATGCCGACCGCGAGGCTGGCGAGGATCGCGAGCGCCGTGGTGCGCTGCCGCACGATCTGCAGCGGCACGACCGGCTCGGCGGCGCGGGACTCGACCCACACCGCGACCGCGAGCAGCGCGAGGCCGGCGCCGACCATGGCGAACGTCTGCCACGAGACCCAGTCGAACGTGCTGTCCACGAAGGAGACCCAGATCAGCAGGATGCTGACGCCGGCGGCGATGAGCGAGGCGCCCGCGTAGTCGATCTTTACGTTGTCCCGGCGGAACACCGGCAGGTGCAGCGTGCGCTGCAGCACGACCAGCGCGACCACGGCGATCGGGGCGCCGATGAAGAAGCACCAGCGCCAGCCCAGCCAGGAGGTGTCGACGATGACGCCGCCGAGCAGCGGGCCGCCGACGGTGGCGAGCGCCATGACGCCGCCGAGGTAGCCGTTGTAGCGGCCGCGCTCGCGGGGCGGGATCATCGCGGCGATGGCGACCTGGACGAGCGCCTGCAGGCCGCCCATGCCGATGCCCTGGAACGCACGGGCGGCGATGAGCTGTCCCGCGGACTGTGAGAAGCCGGCGACGACCGAGCCGAGCACGAACACGATGATGGCGACCTGGACGAGGAGCTTCTTGCTGTACAGGTCGGCCAGCTTGCCCCAGATCGGGGTGCTCGCGGTGGCGGTGAGCAGGCTGGCGGTGACCACCCAGGTGTACTGCGTCTGGCTGCCGTTGAGCGCGCCGATGATCTTCGGCAGCGCGGTGGAGACGATGGTGGCGCTGGACATCGCGACGAACAGCACGAGCAGGAGGCCGCTGAGGGCCTCCAGGATCTCGCGGTGGCTCATCGCGCCCTGTTCGGCGCGCGTGGTGGTGGGTGCGCTCATCGCGCGGCCTCCAGCGGTTGGTCGTAGCGGGACATGAGGTCGGTCGAGAAGCGCCGCAGCAGCGCGGTGAACGCGGCGAGCTCGTCGGGGCGCCATTCCTTGAGGGCGTCGGCCAGCCGGTCGTCGGCCCAGGCCGTGACGTCGGAGAGGGTCTGCCGGCCGAGAGGGGTGAGGCTGAGCACGCTGGCCCGGCCGTCCGCCGGGTCGGCGGTGCGCTGCACCAGGCCGGAGCGCACGAGGGTGGCGACGGTGCGGCTGATCGTGGACGGGTCGAGCGAGCAGCGGGCGGCCAGCTCCTTGCCGTGGCACCCGGCCGGCGGCTCGGCCGCCATGACGTCGATCATCGAGAGCACGCTGACCGTGCCGAAGGGGACCGCCGGGTGCTGCGCCGGCAGGTCGTTCTTGAAGAGGCGTACGGCCCTGAGCATCTCGCGTACGTGGGCCAGCAGCTCGCGCCGTGCCGCGCTGCCGTCGGTCATCTGCCACCTCCCGGAATGGTTGCCGCATACAACTATCGGCTCAGATTGCTCATTGTGCAAGTTTGCTCAGTGGGAACTGAGTCACAGTCTCGGTAGGCTCGACGCATGACCGCCGAAGTCCGCGTACCCGAGCCGGGGCTGCGTGAACGCAAGAAGGCCGCGACGCGTCAGGCGCTGCACGACGCCGCCGTACGCCTCGCGATCGAGCACGGCGCGGACCGGCTCACCGTCGAGGCCGTCGCGGACGAGGCCGGGGTCTCGCGGCGGACGTTCTCGAACTACTTCGCCAACAAGGAGGAGGCGCTGCTGCACGGCGACCGGCAGCGCATGGCGCTGCTCATCGACACTGTGCGCGCGCGGCCGGCCGGCGAGGGCCCGTGGACCGCGCTCATCCGGGCCGCGCAGGAGATGTACGAGCAGATCGGCGAGTTGGACCCGCACTGGGTGGCGCAGACCCGGCTGCTGCGCAGTGAGCCAGCGCTGCTCGCTCAGCAGGTCAGCACGTTCGCGGCGCTGGAGCGCGAGCTGGCCGCCGCGGTGGCCGACCGGTTGCCGGAAGCCGAGCGCTCCGGGCTGCGGGCCCGGCTGATGGCCGCCACCTTCATGACGGCCACCCGGGTCTCGCTGCACATGTGGCTGGAGGCCCCGACGGAGACGCCGCTGGCGGAGCTGGTGCAGCAGTCCCTGGCCGAGGCCGGGCGCGGGTTCGCCGAATAGACGTGCGCGAGGCGCCGGGAGGGGTGCTTCCCGGCGCCTCGCTGGTGGGGATGGTGGAACCGTTGGGGACGGGCCGGCTCAGCCCTGGAAGCCGGCGAAGATCTTGCTGAACTCGAACGGGCTCTGCGCCACGTTGGTGCACTGGAACAGCGCGCCGTTGCAGGCGTTGCGGTCCCGGTTCGCCTCCCAGAAGGAGACGAAGCCGAGGTGGTTGCTGTTCGCGAAGGCGACCACGTCACGGGCGTCGCTCTGGCTGAACGTGCCGTTGTCGTCGTTCTTGCCCAGCATCGGGGTGACGCCGACCATCTTGAAGGCCGCCGCGTCGCTGTTGCCGTAGATCGACTTGATCTGGTCCTTCGTCGACTTCACCGCCTGGATCGCCAGGTCGCCGTAGTCCTGCCCGGCGCGGCCGTAGTCCATCGCCATGATGTTGACCAGGTCCAGGTCGACGCCGGCGTTCTTGGCCGACTTGACCACGTTCAGGCCGTCGCCGGTCAGGCCCTCCGGCAGCACCGGGAGGGTCAGCGAGATCTTCAGGCCCGGGTTGGCCCTCTGCAGGGCGGCCAGCGCCGTGGAGCGGCGGGCGATCGTGGTCGGGTCGGCCACGGCCGCACCCTCGATGTCCAGGTCGATGTACTTGAGGTTGTACGCCGACACGACGGCCTGGTACTCGGCCTGCAGCGCCTTCACGTCGGTGCAGGCCTGGGCGAGCTCGATGCCGGTCGCGCCGCCGAAGGACACCTTCACGTCACCGCCGGCCCGGCGCAGGGCGTCGATCTGGTCGCCGAACTGCTTGCTGCGCGGGTCGAACGCGTTGAACCAGCTCGCCTTGCAGCCCGCGCTGGTCACGAACGCCAGCGAGAACGACTTGACGTTGCCGCTGGAGGCCAGCTGCGAGAGCGTCGTGCTGCCGTTGGAGAGCAGGCCCATGTCCACGTACGGAGCCACGCGCACGTTCCCGCCGCCGGTGGCCGGGGGAGCCGTCGTGGTGGGCGGAGTCGTCGCGGGCGGCTTGGTGGTCGGCGCGGTGGTCGGCGGCTTCGTCGGAGCCGTCGTCGGCGCGGCGGTGGTCGGCCGGGCAGTCGGGGCAGTGGTGGGGGCCGGGCCGCCGTCGGCGCAGGCCGCGCCGTTGATCGTGCAGCTGGTCGGGGCGCCGCTGCCGTTGACGATGAAGCCGAACCCGGTGGACGCGCCGGCCGGGATCGTCGCGTTGTAGCCGCGGTCCTTGGCGGTCGACACGGCGCCGGAGGTCGTGACCGCGGCGTCCCAGAAGGTGCCGAGCTTTGCGCCGGCCGGCAGCCCGAAGGCGAGCTGCCAGCCCGTGACGGCGGCGCCACCGGTGTTCTTGATCGTGTAGTGGCCCTGGTAGCCCGTACCCCAGTCGGAGTCCTTGGTGAAGGTCGCGGTCAGGCCGCCGGAAGTCGCCGGGGTGGTGGCCGCCACCGCGGCGAGCGCGCCTCCGCCCACGGCGACGAGCGCCGCTCCCAGATAGATGGACAGGCGTATCCGGTTGCGTGCCATGAAACGACTCCGATCGAGGGGGCTGCGAACGGAGTCGATCGTGATCCGGCGGTGCTTAAAGGGTTCTGCCAATTTCCTTAAGTCTGGTTCAAGTCGCTGACCGCGGCACCGTTGATCACCATCGGTGAGCATGCGCGGGATGACGTCCGGCGGGGGATACGGTTCGAGGCATGCAGAAGACCACCGTGGACATCACGACCGAGGACGGGGTGGCCGACGCCTACCTCGTCCGGCCCGGCGGCGAGGGGTCGTACCCGGGCGTGCTCCTCTACATGGACGCGTTCGGCCTGCGGCCGCGCATCGAGGAGATGGCCGGCCGGATCGCCGACCGCGGGTACGTCGTCCTCGCGCCGAACATCCTCTACCGTGGCGGCCGCTCCCCGCAGATCGACCTGAGCCGGCTGTCCGACCCCGCCGCCCGGGAGTCGATCTTCGGCAAGGTCATGCCGCTGGTCATGGCGCTGGACACCGACAAGATCGTCCGGGACTCGAAGGCGTACCTGGACTTCCTCGCGGCCCAGGACGGCGTCGCGCCGGGTCCCGTCGTGGCGACGGGCTACTGCATGGGCGGCACGAACGCGGTCAAGGCGATCGAGGCGTACCCGGACCGGATCAAGGGCGTGGCCAGCTTCCACGGCGGCCGCCTCGTCACCGACCAGCCGGACAGCCCGCACCTGCACGTCGGCGCGGTGACCGGCGAGCTGTACTTCGCCCACGCCGACAACGACCACTCGATGAACGCCGAGCAGATCGCCACCCTCGAGGCCGCCCTGGACAAGGCCGGCGTGCGCTACACCTCCGAGGTGTACGAGGGAGCGCCGCACGGCTTCACCATGTCCGACACCGCGGCGTACGTCGAGGCCGCCGAGAAGCGGCACTGGGAGAACCTGTTCGCGTTCCTCGACCGCCTCAGCTGATGCAGAACTCGTTGCCCTCCGGGTCGGCCATGGTCATCCAGGAATGCGGGCCCTGCCGCTCGGCGTGAAGGAAGGTGGCGCCGCGGACGACGAGCTTGTCCCGCTCCTGTTCGCGGCGCTCCTCGCCGACCCAGATGTCGACGTGGATGCGGTCCTTCACCGTCTTCGGCTCCGGCACCCGGTTGAAGAGCATCCGGTACGGCTTCCCGCCGGGCAGCGCCTCCGGGTGCCGGATCGCCGCCCCGTCCTTCCACACCAGACGGCCCTCGAAGACGGTGGTCTGCTCGTCGGTCGCGTACCCCTTGGCGATCATGTCCTTGATGAACGCCTCGTCCTGACCCTCGACGTCCCAGCCGAGCGTCTCGGCCCACCAGGCGGCCTGGCGGTGCGGGTCGGCGGAGTCGACGGTTACCTGGAATGCGTATGCCATCCCCGCAGCGTAACGGTCATTCCCCGGCGGCGAGGCCCGCGAAATACCGGGCCAGGGCCACCAGATCCCACGCCTGCCGGATGTCACTGATCCTGCCGTCGGTCACGGCCAGGAACTCGGCGAGCCGGACCGTCCCGAACGGCGCGGCGCAGTCGTAGATCAGGGCGGTCCGGTCGCCGGCGTGCACCGCCGAGACGACGGTGACCGAGTCGGCGAACGAGGCGATGCGGTGCTGGGTCTGCACCAGTTCCTCGTCGTCGACCGGGACGCCCAGGTTCCAGGCGATCTCGGCGTCCGGCGCGATCACCCGGCGGACCGCCGCCCGGTCCCGGGAGATCCAGGACCGGGCGTAGAAGTCGGCCACCTCCATGTCAGTTGGCGACCATCGAGTCGCCGCTGACGAAGGTGTAGCCCAGGCCCTTGATGCCCGGCACGAGCTGCTTCAGGTGGTCGGTGCCCAGGTACGGGTGGTAGAAGAAGCTCGCCACGCCGTCGCGGACCACCAGGTTGCGCTTCGCCGAGGCGAGCAGGTCGGCGGGGAGCCGGGCCGGGTGGTTGTTGAACGGCAGGGGCTCGACGTTGCCGATGTTCTCCGGGATGACCACCGAGCCGTAGACGTCGCGGACGGCGTACGGGAAGAACTGCCCGAACTGGCGGCTGTAGTCGATCTTCCCGCCGGAGAGCACGCCGGGGAAGTAGAGGCCCCGGTCGTAGCGCTTGCCGATGATGGAGTTCACGGTCTGGTAGTCGACCGCGCTGCCGGCGTAGTGCGGGAACTCGAACGTCCTCGGCACGCCCAGCCCGGCGAGCGCGAAGGTGAGGCCCGAGGAGGCGATCCGGCTGGCGGCGAACGCGGCGGAGTCGCCGGCGACCGGGCCGTCGTAGATCACGCTGTCGTTCGCGTCGACGTGCGCGGCGTAGAACTCGAAGTCGTTCGCGCTGACGCCGTCGTACGGGTTCGGGGCGGAGCCGTACTGGTGGGTGTAGCCGTGCATGAGCAGCGTGCCGCCGCGCTGCTGCATGTACCGCAGCGCGGAGACCACCTTGGGCCGCTGCAGCAGCGTGTAGTCCTGCGCCTTGCCGTTGTTCTGGACGCCCTTCGGGTCGCGGTAGCGCGGGTAGACGGCGACGCTGAACGGGACCTTCTGGGCGTACAGGTAGTCGGCGATCGCGCGCAGCTCGCCGGGGTCGGAGTCGGGGCCGACGTCCTCGATGCGGGCCAGCGCGCGGTGCCGCTCACGGGACACCCCGGTGTTTCCGAGCGAGTCGAAGAGCAGGTCGGCGAAGGCGAGGTAGCGGTCGTCGTGGGTCACGTACGCGAACGGGATCTCACCCACGTACGTGAAGTTGCCGGACTGCACCGCCCACGGGAACGAAGTGCCGTCCGGGCGTACGGCGGAAGCAAGGGTCTTGACCTTCGCCCCGTCGGTGATCGACAGGTTCATGATCCCGGACTTGTTCACGGTGTCGCGGGTGAGCTCGGTGCCCTTGTAGCCGACCTCGGCCACGTCGGCGAAGTCGAACGCGCCGCTGGTGAATCCGTGCGCCGCCGAGAAGCCGGCATCGCGGGAGGTCAGCTGCCAGATGTTGTCGAAGACCCAGGTGACCGGCTTGGTCGTCGCGGCGACGTCGTCGAGGAATGCGGCCGGCAGCGGCTCGTCGTACGTCGAACCGAGGTAGACGACCGCGGTGTACGCCGACAGGTCGTTCGCCTTGTAGCTCGCCACGGGCGCGGCGGTCCACGAGCCGAAGTGCGAGGCCAGGTTCGCGGTCTGGGTGGCGTAGACCTCGCCCATCCAGCCGTAGTCGCCGGTGGTGTCGTAGAGCACGAGCGTCTTGGCGGTGCCGCCGCCGGGCGCCGCCTTGCCGGACTTCGCGGCCGGCGTCGGGGTCGTGGTGCGTTCGGCGGCGTCGGCGTCGACCACGCCGACCCCGAGGGCGGCGGTCGCGGCGAGCGCGACGGTCGCGCCGAGGAGGACGCGGCGGGAGAACTTCGGGGTACGCATCAGAACGCTCCGTACGTGACAGTGGCGGGGGATTCCAGGGCGGGCATCGGTGCGGGAGCCTCGGCGAGGCCGAGCAGTGCGGCGGTGGCCTGGGCGGTACGGCGAGCCGCGAGCCCGTCGCCGTACGGGTTGCCGCCCGCGGTCATCGCGTCCCGGCGGACCCGGCTGTCGAGCAGCAGGGCCGCCTCCTTGACGATCAGCTCGGGGTCGGAGCCGACGAGCCGCGCGCAGCCGGCGTGCAGCGACTCGACGCGCTCGGTCACGTCCCGCAGCACCAGGGCCGGTACGCCGAACGACGGCGCCTCCTCCTGGATGCCGCCGGAGTCGGTCAGCACCAGGTACGCCTCCGACAGCAGACGTGACAGGTCCGGGTACGGCAGCGGATCGGTGACCGTGACCCGTTCGACCCCGGCGAGGCCGGCCTCCACCTGGGCGCGGACCGCGGGGTTCGGGTGGCTGGGCAGGATCACGTCGATGTCCGGGTAGCGCGCGACGAGCTCGCGGACCGCCTCCAGGATGCGGTCCAGCGGGGCGCCCCAGGACTCGCGCCGGTGCGCGGTGACGAGCACGAGGCGGTTCGTGCTGCCGGCCCGGGCGGCGGCGACCTGCGGGTTCTCGTACGGCATCCGGCGGCCCGCCACCGCGAGCGTCGCGTCCACGACGGTGTTGCCGGTGATCAGCACGTCGGTCGTCGCGATGTTCTCGTCGAGCAGGTTCATCGCGGCCAGCGGCGTCGGTGCCAGGTGCAGGGCGGCGACCTGGGCGACGAGCCGGCGGTTCGCCTCCTCGGGGAACGGCGAGTCGAGGTCGCCGGAGCGCAGCCCCGCCTCGAGGTGCACCACGGGGATGCGCCGCCAGAACGCGGCCAGCGCGCCGGCCAGGCTGGTCGTGGTGTCGCCCTGGACGATCACCGCGGCCGGGGTCCGCCGCTGCCACAGCTCGTCGAGCTGCCGGATCATCGCGGTGAGCAGCTCGGCCTGGCCGCCGGTGCCACGCTCGACCTGCAGCGTGACGTCCGGGCTGAGGCCGAACGCGGCGAGCGCCTGCCCGACCATCGCGGGGTGCTGGCCGCTGGCGACCAGGACCGGGGTCAGCAGGCCGGCCTCGCGCATGGCGAGGACCACGGGCGCGAGCTTGACGGCTTCGGGGCGGGTGCCGCCGATGAGGTGCACTTCGGGGAGCGAGGGGAGCGAGGGGAGCGAGGGGAGCGAGGGGAGCGACATGCCTTGTCTCCAGGTTCGGGGGGAAAACCTTCAGGCGGCCAGGGCGAGGGATGCGGCGGGTTCGAGCGGCTCCTCGGCGAGCCGCTCGGTCTTGGCCCAGGACTGCTGTCCGCGGGCCTGCCGGACGATCGCGCGGTACGTCGCGACGAGTCCGAGGAGCAGGAAGACCGGGTACGCGAGCGCCGCGGTGAGCAGCCGGCGCAGGGTCTCGTCGCGCAGCCGGTAGCGGTGCACCAGCGCCCAGACGAAGCCGGGGAAGAACGTGACCGCGAACCACATCTCGCCGCTGTAGGCCAGTTCCTGCCAGGACCGCAGGTACGGCATCGGGTGCCCGACGGCGAGCCCGGCCGCGGCGGCCGAGACACCGGCGACGAGAACCACCGTGACCAGCGCGTTGAGCCACGGCGAGACCAGGTAGTGCAGCATCTCGAGCAGCGACGTCACGCCGATCCGCTTCGAGACGACCAGCCGGCGCAGGTAGCGGGCGCACTGCAGGTTGCCCTGCGCCCAGCGGGTGCGCTGCCGGGTGAGCCGCCGCAGGTCGACGACGGCCTGCTGGGTGACCGAGGCCCGGGACGTGTAGCGGATGCCGACGCCGCCGAGGTGCATGCGCAGCCCCAGCTCCAGGTCCTCGACGAGGCAGGCCGACCAGGGCGCGTCGCCGAGAGCCAGCAACGCGGAGAGGCGGGTGAACTGCCCGTTGCCGCCGAGCCCGACGGTGTCGATCGTGTCGCGCAGGCTCTGACAGGCGTTGACGATCGCGCCGAACTCGAGGTCCTGCACGGCGCCGAGGAGCTTGTTGCGGTTGCGGATCCGGACCTGGACCTGGGCGGCGCCGACGCCGGGGTCGCGCATCATCCGGGAGACCTCGAGCAGGATGTTGCGGCTGCCCTGCCCGTCGCCGTCGATGATCCCGATGACCACCTTCGCCGGGTCGACGCCGGCTTCGGCGGTGCGCTCGGCGATGTAGCGGTACGCCGCGTTCAGCGCCTCGCCCTTGCCCTTGCGGGCCTCCGGCAGCTCCCGGCGCAGCACCTGCAGCCGCGGGTGGTCGATGGCCGCGAGCACGTCGGGCGTACGGTCGTCCGACCCGTCGTCGACCACGAGCACCCGGGCCAGCGTGCCGCCGGGACCCCCGAGAGTGAGCGCCGCGTTGACGGTGTTGCCGACGACGACCTCTTCGTTGAGCGCCGGGACGATGATCCAGAAGTGCTCCGGGGTGCCGTCACCGTGCGCCAGCGACTTGTCGACGACCGTACGGCGGTGTGACGCCACGTACCGGACGGCGAAGCTGACGAGCGCCAGCGTGGAGATCGGCCAGGCGAGCAGGATCGCGTACCCGGTGACCACGAGGAGCCAGCTGTCCGCTGCCGTCATCTCCACCCTCCCCGCTGTGACCGACCGTGTTGTCGACCCGGTAACGCTTGCCGCGCTCCTGGACGTATCAGGACATTAAGACGCTACTCAGCGTGATACAAGACCGGCGACCGGAGCGACGGCGCGAACTGTCTGTTCGGCCCATCCCAGACATCTCAGGCAGCGCAATGCGGACAAAACCGGGCCAAGTACAGAAGTTGCCCGCGCCGCTGCGGCGTCCGTTCGCCGGAGCTGTCGGTGACTTTCTGTGATAGCGGCCGTCACGCAGCAGGTGTCGCCGCGGCGGCGATTCCTGTGACTCTCGGTGAGGTCTATGCTGCGTGCGTGAACCGGATCCTGGTGCGGGCGCTGATCGACCTGGCGGTGGCGATCGAGCTGTCGACCGACGACGAGATCGACCCCCGTACGGCGACGACGCTCCTCGACGACCTGGCCGCGACCCTCGACGACCTCTCGGACGCCGACCGCGACGAACTCATCGACTACATCGAGGAGCAGGCGGATCTCACCCGCGACCCGGACCGCCGCGAGGTTCTGCTCGAGCTCCCCGACACCCTCGCCCTCACCGACGACTGACCCGGCCCGGCCCGGCCGCGATCATGTCCTGACGGGGGAGGTCCGAGGTTGAACGGGCCTGTCATCATCGACATCACCGCAGGAGATCGATCCGGCGGGTGTGTCACGGGGGCGGGGTTCATTCATGGGTGGGTTCTTCGAGGCTGCGCTCAGCTTCCCCACCGTCGTGCTCACGCCGCTACTGGTCGTCGTCATCGGCTACTGGCTGGTCGTCGTCGTCGGCGGCGCCGACCCCGAGGGTGACGGCGTCGAGGGCGGGGGTTTCCTCGGGTTCCTCGGTCTCGGCGGGGTGCCCGCGTCCGTCGTGGTCTCCCTGCTCATCGTCTTCGCGTGGTTCGCCACGCTGGCCGGATCGCAGCTGCTCGGCGCGATCCCGGCCGCGCTCGTCCTGGGCGCCGCCGTCGTCGTGGCCTGGATCGCCGCGCGGGTGGCCGTACTGATCATCAAGCGTTTCCTGCCGCCCGGCGCCGAGCCGTCGCGGGCCGACTTCCTCGGGCTGACCTGCGTCGTGCGCACCGGGCGGGTCACCCGCACGTTCGGGCAGGCCGAGGTGCACGCGCCCGACGGCTCCTCCGCCATCGTGCAGGTCCGCCAGGCCGGCGACGACGACCTGCGCGCCGGCACGGTCGCCGTGCTCTACGACGTCGACCGCGACGGCGACTTCTTCTGGATCATCCCCGCCGACATCGCACAGAAGTAACCAATCCAACCGCCCCACCCGCCACCCATAGGTACGACAGAAGGCTGTTCAAATGGACGTGATCTCCACCGGTATCGGTGTGCTCATCGCCGTGGTGCTGCTCATCGCGCTCGGCGTCGTGTTCTTCATCAGCCGCATGTTCCGCAAGGTGGAGCAGGGCAAGGCCCTGATCGTCAGCAAGGTGCGCCGCGTCGACGTCACGTTCACCGGCGCGGTCGTGCTGCCGGTGCTGCACAAGGCCGAGGTCATGGACATCTCGGTCAAGACCATCGAGATCTCGCGTACGGGCCGCGAGGGGCTGATCTGCCGCGACAACATCCGCGCGGACATCCGGATCACCTTCTTCGTGCGCGTGAACAAGACGACCGAGGACGTCATCAAGGTCGCGCAGGCGATCGGCACCACCCGCGCCAGCAGCGAGCAGACGCTGCAGGAGCTGTTCAACGCGAAGTTCTCCGAGGCGTTGAAGACCGTCGGCAAGCAGCTGGACTTCGTCGACCTCTACACCAAGCGCAACGAGTTCCGGGACCAGATCATCGAGGTGATCGGCACCGACCTGAACGGGTACAGCCTCGAGGACGCGGCGATCGACTTCCTCGAGCAGACGCCGCTGGTGTCGCTCGACCCGAAGAACATCCTCGACGCGCAGGGCATCCGGAAGATCACCGAGCTCACCGCGATCGAGTCGGTCCGCACCAACGACTACCGGCGCAACGAGGAGAAGGAGATCACCCGGCAGAACGTGGACGCCAAGGAGGCGATCCTCGAGCTGGAGCGCCGGCAGGCCGACGCGGAGATCAAGCAGCGCCGGGAGATCGAGACCATGCGGGCCCGCGAGGAAGCCGAGATCGCCCTGGCGCACGCCCAGGAGCGGCTGCGCGCCGAGGCCGCCCACCTGCAGACGGAACAGCAGCTCGGGGTGCAGCAGGAGAACAAGGCCCGGGAGATCGCGGTCGCGGAGAAGAACCGCGAGCGGGTCATCGCGATCGAGACCGAGCGCATCGAGAAGGACCGGATGCTCGAGGTCATCGGCCGCGAGCGGGAGACGCAGCTCTCCACGATCGCCAAGGACAAGGAGGTCGAGGCGGAGAAGCGCTCGATCGCCGAGGTGATCCGCGAGCGCATCGCCGTCGAGAAGACCGTCGCCGAGCAGGAGGAGAACATCAAGCGGCTGCGCGTCGTCGAGGAGGCGGAGCGTACCCGTCAGGCCGTGATCATCCAGGCCGAGGCCGAGGCGCAGGAGGCCCTGGTCAAGGACATCAAGGCCGCGGAGGCGGCCGAGGCCGCCGCGAAGTTCAAGGCCCGTGAGGAGCTCCTGCTGGCGGAGGCCCGCCAGCAGACCGCCGAGCTGGACGCCCGGGCGAAGATCCGGCTGGCCGAGGGTACGCAGGCCGAGGCGGCCGCCACCGGCCTCGCCGACGTGCAGGTGCGCGAGCGCAACGCGGAGGTCGTCGAGAAGACGGGCCGCGCCGAGGCCGCCGTGGAGCGGGAGAAGGCGCTGGTCGCCGCCGAGGCGATCCGCGAGAAGCTCAAGGGCGAGGCCGAGGGTCTGCACGAGAAGGCCGGCGCGATGGCGGCGCTGGACGACGCGAGCCGCGAGCACGAGGAGTACCGGCTGCGGCTGGAGATGGAGAAGGAGATCCGGCTCGCCGGCATCCACGTGCACAAGGACATCGCCGAGGCGCAGGCCACGCTCATCGCCACCGGCCTGGAGAAGGCGGACATCGACATCGTCGGCGGCGACTCGGTGTTCTTCGACAAGCTGATCGGCTCGATCACGCTGGGCAAGAGCGTCGACGGCTTCGTCCAGCACTCCGACGTCGTGCAGGGGCTCGGCGCGCGCTACCTGGACGGCTCGGCGAACTTCGCCGACGACCTCGGCCGGGTGGTCGGCGCGGTCAACACCGGTGACGTGGCGAACCTGACGCTGTCGGCGTTCCTCACCCAGCAGATCAAGGCCGGCAACGGGGACTCCGGCAAGCTGCGCGAGCTGCTCGCGGCCGCCAAAGAGATGGGCATCGCCGACGCGAAGGTGCCGGCGACCCGGTGACCGACGCGACCACGGGAACCCTCGACGCGGGCACCTACGAGGTCCTGCGCGGCCGGCTCGGGGCTCAGGCCAAGGAGCTGGCCGCGCGGGCGGAGGCGCTCAACGCCCGCCGGATGGAGACGTTCGGCGGGCAGCAGATGCGGCTGCTCGGCGCGGAGCGGATCCGTACGGAGAACAACTGCGTCCCGCGCGACATCGTGCAGGTCGGCGGCGTGATGCTGTTCGGCTACAACGTGTTCATCGGGCTGAAGACCGAGACCACAGTCGCCGACGTGTTCGCCGTGCACGGGTTCGCGGACGGCAAGTTCCACGAGACGACGCTGCCGGGGCTGCTCGACGATCCGCAGTTCCTGCGCGACTTCGCCGAGCTGTACCGCTACTACCGTGAGACGCATCTGTTGCAGCTGCGCCGGCTGGAGGGCGTGCTGCTGGCCGTCTTCCAGACCGGCGCCCGCGCCGACGACCTCAAGGTGCTGCGCTGGCGGGTCGGCACGGACGGCTCGGTGTCGTACGTGGACAACCGCGGCGAACGCGACCACGTCTTCCCGCCCTCGCACGACTTCGAGTGGCGGCTCACCACCCGTGAGCAGCACATCCTCGGCCGGCACCCGCACGTGTCGATCGAGGACGAGGTCTTCGTGGAGACGGTCGGCGGCACGCTCACCGTCAAGGTCGAGAACAACACCGAGGACGGCGAGGGCATCTTCTCCGAGCCCGTCGACGAGCCGCTGCAGAGCCTCGCCGACGCGGAGATCGCGTACGCCCGGATCGGTCCGCTGATCTTGCTGCGCGTGCTGCCGTACAAGGAGACCGCGCACCGGTATCTGGTGTTCAACACCCGTACGCGCGACGTCGTCCGCCTCGACGGGATCGGCCAGGCGTGCCAGCGGCTGCCCGAGGACCAGGGCGTCATCTTCCCCGGCGGCTACTACCTGTCGACGGGCATCGCCAAGACGTTCGACGCCGACGTGGCCGACCTCGAGTTCGAACGGGTGGTGCGCTCGGTCAACGGCGAGGACGTGCTGTACGTCTTCCACGCCCGGGTCAACGGACGGTACCTGCTGCTGCCGTACAACGTGATCCGCAAGGAGGTCGCCACCCCGATCGCCTGCCAGGGCTACTCGCTGTTCGACGACGGCACCCTGGTCGCCTTCCGGGCCGGTTCCGACGAGCCGACCCGGGTGCACCCGATGCAGGTGTGGCAGACGCCGTACGTCTCCGACACCTTCGCCGCCGCGCAGCCGGTCGGCGAGGGACCGCTGGAGCGCGTCGGCAACGCCGACCTGGTCCGCGGCATCGCCGACGCGCTGTCGGTGGCCCGCATGGTCGACGAGATGAGCCCGTCCGGGCCGGTCTTCGAGGCCATCATCGCCGCCTGCACCCGGCTCTTCGACAACTACCACTGGCTGGCCGAGGACGAGCTCGAGGACCTCGCCGCCCCGGTGTCCGAGGTACGGGCCACCGCGGAGCAGGTGCTCGACGAGTTCGAGTCGGTGCAGGCGCTGACCGCCCAGGCCACCGCCGCGGTGGACGAGGCGGCCGCCGCGACGACCTCGCTGATCCGGCGGGCCCGCGGCGAGGTGCCGACCAGCACCGACGCGTGGATCCGGCAGCTCGCCGCGCTCCGCCAGGCCCAGGGTCACGTCGTGACCCTGCGCGAGATGCGGTACGCCGACACCGCCCGCCTCGACGCGCTGGGCGCCGAGCTGGCCGGCGAGGTCGACTCGACCGCCCGCCGGGCCGTCGAGTTCCTGCGCCGCGACGACGCCTTCACCGGCTACCAGCAGTCGGTGGAGCAGTTGGTCGCCGACGCGGCCGCCATCACCACGGTCGCCGAGGCGGGCCCGGTGGCCGAGCGGCTCACCGAGCAGGCCGACGGGCTGCAGGTGGTCACCGAGGTCGTCGGCGGCCTCGACATCGCCGACGCCACCGTGCGCGTGGCGATCCTCGAGCACATCGGCGAGATCCTCGGCGGCGTCAACCGCGCCCGCGCCACCCTGGACGGCCGCCGGCGCGAACTGGCCGCCGCCGAGGGCCGCGCCGCGTTCGCCGCCGAGTTCGCCCTGCTCGGGCAGTCCGTCACCGCCGGGCTGGCCGCCGCCGACACCCCCGAGCGCGGCGACGAGCAGCTGGCCAAGCTGATGCTGCAGATCGAGGCGCTCGAGTCGCGGTTCGGCGATTTCGACGACTTCGCCGACCAGCTGACCGCGAAGCGTACGGAGGTCTACGAGGCGTTCGCCGCCCGGCGGCAGGCGCTGCTGGACGAGCGGGCCCGCCGCGCCGACCGGCTGTTCGGCTCGGCCCAGCGCACCCTGGCCAGCGTGCAGCGCCGGGTCGCCACGCTGGGCACGGTCGACGAGGTCAACACGTACTTCGCCACCGACCCGATGGTGGGCAAGCTGCGGCAGGTCGCCGACGAGCTGCGTACCCTCGGCGACACCGTGCGGGCCGAGGAGCTGGACGGGCGGGTCAAGGCCGCGCGGCAGGAGGCCGGCCGGGCCCTGCGCGACCGGCTCGACCTCTACGGCGCCGACGGCACCACCATCAAGCTGGGCCGGCACACCTTCGCGGTGAACACGCAGGCCATCGACCTGACGCTCGTGCCCGACGGCGCCGAGCTGGCGTTCGCCGTCACCGGCACCGATTTCCGGGCGCCGATCCGCGACGAGGCGTTCCGGGCCACCCGGCAGTTCTGGGACCAGCCGCTGGCCTCCGAATCACCCCAGGTCTCGCGCGCGGAACACCTGGCCGCGGCGCTGCTCGCCGAGGATCCGGCGGGTGCGGCGGCCGCGCTGGCCGACGGCACGCTCCGCGATCTGGTACGCCGGGGAGCCGAGGCCCGCTACGACGAGGGCTACGAACGCGGCGTCCACGACAGCGACGCCGCCCTGATCCTCGGCGCGGTGATCCGGCTGCATGCGGCGGCCGGCCTGCTACGCTACCCGGCGCCCGTCCGGGCCGCGGCGCAGCTGTTCTGGGCCCGGCTTCCGGCGGACGAGCAGGCGTCCTGGAGTGTCCGCGCCGGATCGCTCGTGCGGGCCCGGGACATGTTCGGCGCGGGCCAGGACCTCGCCGACCTGTGCGCGTCGCTCGCCGCCGGCGCCGGCGCCGAAGCGGCCGTCGGCGAATACCTCGTGGAAGAGCTCGCGACCGCCCCGGCCGGATTCGTGACCAGCGCTTCGGCGCGGACGTTCCTCGACCGCTTCCATCGCACGCTGTCCGCGGAGGCCGCCCGTTTCTATGCCGACGATCTGCGGGCGTTGGAGAGCGACCCGGCCGCGCGCCGGCAGCTCGTGCACGCGTGGCTGTCGGCGTACCACCGGGCGCACCCCGAGGCCGGTGACGCGAGCGACGTGGCCGAGGCGGTCGCGATCGAGCTGACCGGAACGGCCCTGACCCGGTACGACTCGGCCGCCGCGATCAGCGAGACCGTCGAAGGGCTGCTGTCGACGCATCCGCGGCTGGCCGGCGGGCGGTTGACCGTACGCCTCGACGAGTTCCTCGCGACCACCCGGCGGTTCCGGGACGAGCGGATGCCGGCGTACCGGGCGTACCAGAAACAGCGCACCGCCCTGGCCGCCGCCGAACGTGACCGCCTGCGCCTGGACGAGTTCAAGCCCGGCGTCATGTCCGCGTTCGTGCGCAACCGGTTGCTCGACGAGGTGTACCTGCCGCTGATCGGCGACAACCTGGCTCGCCAGCTCGGCGCCGCCGGCGACGGCAAGCGCACCGACCAGTCCGGCCTGCTGCTGCTGATCTCCCCGCCCGGCTACGGCAAGACGACCCTCATGGAGTACGTCGCCAACCGCCTCGGCCTGGTCTTCGTCAAGGTCAACGGGCCGGCGCTCGGGCACGGGGTGACCTCGCTCGACCCGGCGGAGGCACCGGACGCCACGGCCCGCCAGGAGGTCGAGAAGATCTCGTTCGCGCTGGAGATGGGCAACAACGTCCTGCTCTACCTCGACGACATCCAGCACACCTCACCCGAGCTGCTGCAGAAGTTCATCTCGCTCTGCGACGCGCAGCGCCGGATGGAGGGCGTCTGGGACGGCCGGACGCGCACGTACGACCTGCGCGGCAAGCGGTTCGCGGTGTGCATGGCGGGCAACCCGTACACCGAGAGCGGCACCCGCTTCCGCATCCCCGACATGCTGGCGAACCGGGCCGACGTCTGGAACCTCGGCGACGTGCTCTCCGGCCGCGAGGACGTCTTCGAGATGTCGTACTTGGAGAACGCGCTGACCTCCAACCCGGTGCTGGCGCCGCTGTCCTCGCGCGACCGCGACGACCTGCCGCTGCTCGTCCGCCTCGCCGAGGGCGACGACTCGGTACGCCCCGACCGGCTCAGCTACGCGTACTCGGCGACGGAGCTGGAGCAGGTGCTGTCCGTGCTGCGCAAGATGCGCCGGGTGCAGCGGATCGTGCTGCGCAACAACCAGGCGTACATCGCGTCGGCGGCGCAGTCGGACGCGGCCCGCACCGAGCCGCCGTTCAAGCTGCAGGGCTCGTACCGCAACATGAACAAGCTCGCGGAGCGCATCGTCCCGGTGATGAACGACGCCGAGCTGGAGGCGGTGATCGACGACCACTACCTGGGCGAGGCGCAGACGCTGACCAGCGGTGCGGAGGCCAACCTGCTGAAGCTGGCCGAGCTGCGCGGGCGGCTGACGCCTGCGCAGGCCGAGCGCTGGGAGGAGGTCAAGGCCGCGTTCCGGCGCGAGCAGGCGCTGGGCGGCGCGGAGGACGACCCGATGACCCGGGCCGTCGGCGCGGTGGGGCTGCTCGCCGACCGGGTGGCCGGCGTGGAGCGGGCGATTCTGGGCCGATGACCCGATACCCGTCCGGGGTCCACTGTGGAAACGTGTCGGCATGGAGTACACGGTGGGAGAAGCCGTCGTCTTCGGGACCGACGGGGCGACCAGGGTGCGCGGCATCGTCACCCACGAGGCGGCGGGCAAGACGTGGACCCGGCTGGAGCTGGGCTACCCCTTCGACGCGGAGGAGCCGGAGATATCCCGCGTCCAGGCGAACCACGGCTGTCTGGCGCCGCTCGACCAGGTGCTCGGACGCGGAGGCGTGCCCGCGGTCCTGGAGGAGTTGTCCGGGCCCGTGCCGGACGAGGACCCCACGACGTGGGGCACGGTGTGGGAGACGTACTGGACGATGATCGGCGGCATCACGGCCGACGCGGGGTACGACGAGATGCCGGCCGTGCTGGAAGCGCGTCAGGTCGCGCGTACCGTGCGCAACCTGACCGCGCGGGGGCCGGGTCTGGACCCGCAGCTGGCCCGCCTGCTCGTGACCGCCCGGCAGGTGCTGATCTCCGAGATCGCCCTGGGCGCCGGGATGACGCGGCAGGAGGCGGAGGCGGCGATCGACGAGGCGCTCAGCGGCTCCTGACGCTCAGTCCTGGGCGCGGAGCAGGCTCGGGTCCTCGCGGAGCAGGGCCGCCAGACGCCTGGCCGCCATCTCCGTCTCCTCCTCGCTGACCCGCAGCGGGACCGGCTCGGGCAGCGGGGTCGGCATGCCGGGCGGCGGCCCGGGGTTGGGCCCGGCCGCGCTCGGCTCCCGCGGGGGCGCATGCTGCTCGGGCTGGACCGGGTGGGTGGTCTGCGGGGGCACCTCGGGCGGCGGGGTGGCGGCGAACGGGTGCGGCTGCGGATCCTCGTAGCGGTGCGAGCCCGCCGGCTCGGTCTCCGCGGCCGGGGAACCGAACGAGTAGCCGTTCGGCGGTGTGTACGGCTCCGGCTCCGGCTCCTCGACGGGGTCGATGTCGATGTAGTCGTCGCGACTCGGCTCCGGCGAACGGTGTGCCACCGAGTTGTCCGCGCGCACCTGCACGATGCCGTCCTCGACCGCGAAGTGCAGCAGCACCGGGTCGCCGGCGCCCTCGACGCCGACCGTCACGGCGAGCTCCGCGTGACGCCCGACGACCGCGGCGATCGCCTCGACCAGCTCTGACACCGCCGGCGGGGTGCCCGTGGCCTCTCCCGCGGCGCGGCGGCGCAGCTCGTCCCGGCGCGCCAGCCTGTCGAGCGCGTCGTCCAGTCCGCCTCGCACGTCACCGTCCTCCCGTCACACGCGGTCGCCCGTACCACTGTGCCCGCTCGGAGGGCGGTTTGTGAACCGGGCGACCAGCGACTCGGCGCACACCTTACGACGATCGCATCCGCATGGCCTTGTCGAGGGCCTGATCGAGCACCACGAGCAGGGCATCCCGCACGGAGCCGCGGAAACGGGCGTCGAACTGCAGAACCGGCACGTCCTCGCGGACGGCGAGCGCCCAGCGCACCTCGTCGAGGTTGTAGCCCGCCTGCCCGTTGAACGTGTTGACCCCGACGACGAACGGAAGCCCGGCGCGCTCGAAATAATCCACCGCGGGATAACAGTCGTCGATCCGGGACGTATCGACCACCACGAGCGCGCCCAGCGCGCCGCGGACGAGGTCGTCCCACATGAACGCGAAGCGCGACTGGCCCGGCGTGCCGAACAGGTACAGCTTGAGCGTCTGGTCGATCGTGACGCAGCCGAAGTCCATCGCGATCGTGGTGGTGGTCTTGGCCGTGGCCTGGCCCGGGTCGTCGACGCCGACCGACTCCATGGTCATCTCGGCCTCGGTGGTCAGCGGCGAGATCTCCGAGATGGCGCCCACGGTCGTCGTCTTGCCGACCCCGAAGCCGCCGGCAACGATGATCTTGACCGGCACCGGCGGCGCGGTCCGCTGCGGCGCGCCCGGTACGCGCGCGGTGCCGACGACGCGGCGGTCAGGAAATGGATCGAAGTCCACGGATCACTCGCATGATGGTCTCGGGGTCGGGGAAATCGTTCTCCAACACGTGTACGTCCAGGTGGCCGGCGGCCCGCAGATCACCGACCAGGATCCGCGTGACGCCGAAGTGCAGCCGCAGCCGGGCCGAGATCTCGGCCACCGACAGCGGCTCGCCGCACAGGTGCACGATGGCCCGCTGCTCCGGGGACAGCCGCGCGCTCGCCGCGCCGGGGTGCGCGCTGACCTGCGTCTCCAGTCCGATGTCCGGATCGGCGGCCGCGACCCGGCCGGACGTGATGACGAAGGGCCGCAGCGCCGTCGCGTGCTCGCCGGGCGGCGGCTCCCCGGGCGCGGGCCCGGGAAGCTGGGCCGGCGGCGGGTCGTGCGGCACGCCGGGGCCCGTGGCGCGCAGGAACGGCCGGACACCCGTTGTCGCCGGGTGGTCCGGGTCGTCGGGGTCGGCCGGGAATCTCATTGCTGAACGGCGTTCTTCAATTCAGCGATGAGGCGCGGGCTGAGGGCACCGCCGGCACGGGTGGCGAAGAGGGTCATCTCGTACGCGAGCGTGCCCAGGTTGGCCGTACGGTCGGCGATGACGCCGAGCACCGAGCCGGCGCTGATCGCGGTGACCAGCAGGTAGCCGTCGGCCATGTCGATGATGACCCGGTTCAGGCTGCCCAGCGCGTACCAGCTGGCGGCGCCGCCGGCGAGGCTGGTCAGACCGGAGACCACCGCCGCGAGGCGCTCGGCGTTCGGCCGGTCCTTGATCGCCGACATCGCCATCAGCAGGCCGTCGGAGGACACGGCGATGGCCTCGACGACGCCCGCGGTGCCGGACGTGAACGAGTCCAGCAGCCAGTTGAAGGTCTTCGCCTCCGCACTGAGCTGGGATTGCGCGTAGTCGCGCCCGTTGCCGGTGTCGGTGGAGTAGGGGGAAGTCATCGCGGTTGTCCCTCGTGTTGTGGCTGGCTGTCCTGCATGGCTCGGGCTACGCCGTACTCGAACTGCTCCATGAGCGCCCGGGCGGCGTCCGGATCGAGCGGCTGGGCCGGCGTGGCCGGCGGGGTCGGGTTCATGGGTTCGCTGACCGGCAGCGTCGCGCCGGGCACCCGCCGGGTCAGCGGCGGGTGACCCACCGCCGGCGGCGCCGACATGTCCTGCTCGATGACGTCCCACTGGGCGCGGGACACGCCGGCCTCGAAGGCGTCGAACGCCTCCCGGGCCGCGAGCGCGTCGTCCGGGGTCGGCGGCGCAGCGGGCAGCTTGGGGCCGGTCTCGGCCGGCAACTGGCTGCCGGGAATGCGCCGGCGCAGCGGACTTGCGGTGCCGTTGCGCGACTCCGGGCTCGTGCGCGGCTGCGGCACGATCGCCGGAGGTACGGGCCGAGCCGCCGGCTGCGCCGGGGACATGGGCTGAGCCGCCGGCTGCGGGCGCTGGTACAGGGCCTCCACCGACGCCGACGCCGATGCCGGCAGCACCACCGGGGCGTCGATCACGGGGTGCTGCGGTCCGGAGAACCGGCCGGCCGCGGGCAGCTCCGGCAGCGCGGCCGGGAACCGTCCCGCCACCGGGGTGGCCTCGTAGACCTGGTGGTCGGCGGGGGCCGCTTCCAGCTCCGGCGCGACGGCCCGTACGGCGAAGGCGTTCCAGCTGCGGGCCGCCTCCAGGGTCCGGGTGGCCCGGGTCAGCACGTTGGCGTCGAACGGCTGGGCGCTGCCCGGCACGGACCGCGCGGACCCGCCGGCGATCAGCGGCGCGAACTCGCTGTGCATGCTGGGGACGGTCGCCTGGATCGGGGAGACTGGTACGGGCATCGCCTCCGGCCGGGCCACGAGGTGCGCCGGCCGCAGGTCCACCCACGCAGTGACGCCACCGTCGGCGGTGTCGGTGAGGGTGACCTCGATGCCGTGCCGCCGGGCGAGGCGGCCGACCACGAACAGGCCGAGCACCTCA
Source organism: Actinoplanes sp. NPDC049316 (assembly GCF_040677315.1). Classification (NCBI taxonomy): domain Bacteria; kingdom Bacillati; phylum Actinomycetota; class Actinomycetes; order Micromonosporales; family Micromonosporaceae; genus Actinoplanes; species Actinoplanes sp. NPDC049316. Next base: position 123,877 of record NZ_JBFAQM010000008.1, read on the forward strand.
CTGGGCACCAGGTCGAGGCGTTCGCGGCGGGTGAGCCGCGCGTTCTCCTCGGCGAGGCGCTCCGGGGCCAGGCCGAGGCCGTGGTCGACGACCGCCAGGCGGGCGCCGCCCCGCAGCTCCGCCGCGGTGACCGTGACGCGGGTGTGCGGCGGGGAGAACGACGTCGCGTTCTCCATCAGCTCCGCGAGCAGCAGCGTCAGGTCGGCCACGACCGCGGGCACGACCACGATCTCCTCGGGCACCTCCACGTCGACGCGGGTGTAGTCCTCGATCTCACCGAGGGCGAGGCGTACGACGTCGGACAGCGGCAGCGGCGCCATATGATCGTTCGCGCCGGCACCACCGGAGAGCACGACCAGCGCGCTCGCGTTGCGGCGCAGACGGCTGGACATGTGGTCGAGCCGGTAGAGGTCGCCGAGGCGGTCGGTGTCGGTCTCGCGGCGCTCGAGGTTGTCGATCAGCGCGAGTTGGCGGCCGACCAGGTTCTGCGTACGCCGCCCGACGTGTCCGAACATCTGGGCGACGTTGCGGCGGCCGAGCACCTGCCGCTCCACCAGCCGGGCGGCCGTGGTCTGTACGCGGTCGAACGCGCGCGCCAGGTCGCCGATCTCGTCGCGGGCCTCCACGTCGACCGGGTCCAGACGGATCGGCCGGGACGCCTCGTACTCGTCGTCGGCCACGCGTTCCAGCTCCGCCTCGGCGGTGCGGGCGATCCGTTCGGCGGAGGAGGTCAGGCGGCGCAGCGGCCGGGCGACCGCGCGGGCCATGAACAGCGACAGCGCGACCACCAGCAGCAGCAGGAGCAGCGAGCCGCCACCGACCAGCGCGGCGGTACGCAGCGCGTCGTTGCGGTTGCTCGTCACGACCGTGTCCACGTCCGCGGCGACCCGCTTCTCGACGAAGCCGCCGAGGACGATGACGGACCGCAGCGACGGGAACAGCGTCTGGATGCCCAGCTGCTTGATCGCGTTGTCCGGGTCGGTGGCCGCCTCGACCAGGAATCGGGTGCCCACGCGTGAGGCGAAGGCGTCCTGGGCGCCGAGGTAGAGCTTGTACTGCGCGTCGGTGAAGTAAGGCCGCGCGTTGGTGATGACGAACTGCAGCTGCAGCAGCGTCGAGTAGAACAGGCGGACCAGCCCGGCGTTCTTGGTCACCACGGCGGCGGCCAGGTATCCGGACGCCTCGCTGATCATGTTGTCACTGCGGAGGGCCTGCTCGAGGGCGTACATCTGCCGGCCCGTCGAGGTGGTCAGGTCCGCCTTCCGGGACAGGCCGAGCGCGTCGATGATCTGGTTGATCACGGCGCTGAAGTCGCTGACGATCAGGTCCGGCCGGATGGACCGGTCGAGCACGCCGGTCCGGGTGCTGGAGAGCTTGGAGATGTTGTCGACGGCCTTGGTCAGGTCGGCCGAGAGCGGCTCGTCGAGGTGCTTGAGCCCCTGGATGCGGTCGGTCGCCTTGGCGGTCTGCACCGCCAGCTCCGGCTCCTGGACCAGGCCGAACATGTAGCCCACCGAGAGCAGGCGTTCCTCCTGCAGCTCCTGGACCGCCGACCCGACCCGGGTGGCGAGCTGGACGGCGTCGGAGGTGTCCTGGGCGCCGCGCGCGACGTCGACGCGGTTGACGACGATCGGCACGGCCAGCGCCACGACCCCGATGAGGGGTACGAGCACGAGCAGCGTGAGCTTTCCGAGGATGCGGAACTTACCGAAGAGCACCGGATCGCTCCCGCCGTGTCGGGGTGGCGTCGCCGTACGACGGCACCTGGCCGCCGAGGTCGGCACCGGCCGGCCCCACCGTCATGTCGCGGGTGGACTCGCCGGGGACCCGTCCGGACGAGGGCTGCCCGTCGCCGGCCCGGCGCCGGCCGGTCAGCGGCAGGATGATCGCGGCGAGGGCCAGCAGGACCGCCGCGATGCCGGCGGCGAGCGTCTCGAGCGTGCGGTAGCCGAGGCTGTCGAGCCGGTCGTCCAGCAGCCGCGTCATCTCCCGGGTCGTGATGCCGGCGAGGTTGCCGAGCGACACCTGCAGCCGGGTCTGCGCCGTGGCGATGGTGGAGGCGTTCGGCGCGCCGGTCGGGTTGGCGCCGCGGGTGAGCAGCTCGACGCCGCGGCGGAACGCGTCCAGGCCGCTGACCAGGTTGCCGCTCAGCGTCGTGCTGTTGGTGTCGTCGACGGCCGCCTGCAGGTTGTCGGTGAGGCTGTTGACCGAGGTGTTCACCTCGGCCACCGCGGCGCCGAACTGCGGGCCGAGCTGGGCCCGCTGCTGTTCGTCGGCCTTGGCGACGAGCTGGCTCAGGTCGCTCATGCGGCTCATCTGCACGACCGCGACGGGCAGATCGTCGGCCACCGCCTGCTGCAGGTGCGAGACGTCGTTGTCGGGGTCGCGGGCGAGCTCCGAGTTGTTGCGCACCGCGTCGTAGAGGGCCAGCGTGAGGTCGGCGACCTCGACGTGGGCCTGGTAGACGGCGAGCGGGCCGCCGGTGGCCTTGGGGAGCAGGTCGATGCGCTGCTTCAGGCCGCTCCACCTGTCCCGGGTCCGCAGCTCCGCGCCGAGCCGCTGGTCCACCGCGGACACACCGGCGACGGCGGCCGTCAGCGAGCTCGGCGGTGTGGCGACGCCGGACAGCGCCGAGGACTGGGCCTCGGTGAGCGCGCTGACCAGCGGTCCGAGGGCGGTCAGGTACTCGACGCCCTTCTGCTCGAGCCGGGTGCTGTCCTTGCGGCCGGAGACGTCGTCCCAGACCCGGGCGAACAGGATGCCCGCCGGCACGAGTATCAAAAGCGTCAAAACAGTCGCGAGCACGGACCGCGTCCGGGCTCGCCGGTTCTCCACCGAGACTGACATCGCCAATTCCTCCACCATGCGCCCGCGATGGGCCGGTTCGGCGGCTACCCTCCGTAGCCGTGCAAGCGCACCGATCCGGGTCAATCTATCCGAGAAAAAATCATGTGACCCCTTTCCTAGGGTCAGTTTTGGCTCGGCTGATCGGAGGATGGACCGCGGGGCTACCAGGTCGTAGGTGGTTCCGGAACCGCGCTTCACCAGGGAGGTCCCCGCTGGTGGGCGGGAGCGTCCGCGCCCGTGGTGGCTCGCTGCCCGAGTGGAACCCCGGCGGCGGCGCGGCTTCCACAATGGAGTACGCTGTTCTGTCCGTTTCGTGTTACTGACCGGTAAAGACTGCATCACGTAATGGCTCAGCGTCGCTCTGAGTAGTCACTCGGATACAGTTTTTGTCCCACATTTCGGACGCACGGATGAGAAAGCCCGCCCGGTGGAGCAACGGGCGGGCTTTCGGATCTCCGTGGCGGCTTTCGGACCTTCGACGCGGCCGAAGGGCGGGTCAGCCGTCGGACTCCCGGGCGAAGCGGTCCAGAACCTTCAGCAAGGTCTCGCGGCTGTCGCCGAGCTGCTCGCCCGTCCAGCGCTCCTCGATCGCGATGACCGTGCCGTCGTGCATCCGCAGGTCGGCCCGCGCCGGCGTGCGCTTCGTGACGGTGGCCCCGCGCACCTCCTCGAACGGCACGAAGCGGTACCGCGCCGCCAGGTCCTCGATCGGCGCCGACGACAGCAGCTCCTGCAGCCGCTTCTTGCCGTTGTCCGTCGACTTGGGGCCGGGGACGAACAGGAACCCGCGGTCCAGCAGCACCAGGTCGGTGTGCGCGCCGTCGACCTTGAGGTTGGCCATCGCCGCGATGACGTCCGACCCGCTCGCCGAGGCCCTGCGCTCGATGATGCCGGCCGCCTCCACGTGGACGCCCAGCTCGGCCAGCCGGGACCGGGCCTCGCCGATCGTCTCGGGGGAGACGGCGAGCTTGGCGATCTCCTCGAAGTCGAGCTCCGCGCCGTGCGCGTCGGTCAGCCGCGCCGGGCCCGACCACGAGTGCCGCCAGAACGCCGTGCCGGAGCGGATCGCCGCCAGAGCGAACAGCATGTCCATGGGGCCGGCGAACTTGAGCGCCGCTTCCTTGCGCGTCGCGTCCGGGAAGAACTCTTCCGCCAGCTCGCCGAGGCGTCCCGCGGTGACCAGGTCGAACAACGTGCCCAGACCGGGGTCGGGCGCGCCGGTGAGCCGGCCCAGCGACCGGAAGATGCGGTCGGCGTTGCGCTGCAGCCGGGCGGTCGCCGCCGCGGCGGCGAACTGCGGCCAGGGCAGCACCTGCCGGTTGCCGACGTCGACCACCTCACGCTGCAGCGCGATCCCGGCCTCGCGGACCGAGGGCAGCAGGGCGGCGGCGGGCCGGCCGTCGACCGGGTGCGCGGCCTGCGGCGCCGTACGCATCACCGCGATCCGCTCAGCCGTCGACGGGTGGGTGTCCCAGCGCGACCGGTGCTCCTCCGGCTCCCGGTCACGCAGCTCGGCCAGCTCGTCACCACGGGCGGCGAAGAGCTGCCCGAACCCGCCGAAGAAGTCGTCCGGCGCGTACCCGGCCTCCCAGCCCTGGGCCACGTACCGTCCGAAGTAGAAGTCCCACGCCGCGTCGATGACCGGGAGCTCGCGCAGCGCCGACATGGCGACCTCGGGACCCGCGACGCGGACGGACGCGCGGTCGGCGTCGAGCTCCTGGCGCCGCGAGGCGGCGTTGTCGACGAGCAGGTACAGCCGCGCGTAGCCCCGGAACACCATGCCCACCGGGTTCCACCGGCCGATGCGGCTGACCGTGCCGCCGATCGCCAGCCGGCCCCGGTACGCCACCGCGCCGAGCCGGGTGTGCCGCCCCGAGTAGTGGCCCAGCTCGTGCGCGACGACCGAGCGCATCTGATCCACCGACAACGCCTGCAGCAGCGGCATGCCGAGGTAGAGCCGGCGCCGGCCGCCGATGAGGCCCAGCAGCTTGGTGTCCTCGCTGACCGCGGCGTTCACCTCGGGCACCAGGCGGATCTCGTCGGGCGTACGCGTGCCGACCTCGGCAGCCAGCGCGCGCACCGTGTCCCACAGCTCCGGCGCCTGCTGCGGTGAGACGACGAGCCCGTGCATCGGCTCCGGCCGCGTACGGATGGCCCGCCACAGCCCGACCACCGTGGCTCCCACGGCGAGCAGCAGCGGGAAGCCCAGCTTGATCCCGACGCCGGCGTTGGCCTCCACCGAGATCCACACGACCAGCGCCAGCACGGCGACCAGCTGGATGAGAGCGACGACGTAGAAGCCCAGCAGCATCACCACGGATGCGGCAGCACGAAACATCTCCGGTGTTCCTTCCCCCGTGAGACCGCGCGCCCAGCCGCGGTCCCGGCGGCCGATCCGGCCGCGCGGCGCGAGGAAGATACCGATACCGATCTTTGCCCAGCAACCCCCTTCCGGCCCGCGCAGCCCACGCTCTACGATCCCGGTCCGAACAACGGGGGAGGAAATCGACATGTGGCCGTTCCGGGGGAAGGCCCCGAAGGTGGTCTTCGACGACAACGCCGGCGACGAGACAGCGCGCATGCTGGATGCGGCGGCCCGCCGCGGCGACTGGCGTACGGTGGGCGCCACGCTGGACCGGGTCACCGACACCGACCTGCGGAACTTCTACCTTGGGGTCGTCACCGACCTCGAGGGGGCCCAGCCGTGGATCGACGAGTGGGTGGCGGCCGAGCCGGGTTCCGCGCTGCCGTACCTGGTCAAGGGCTGTCACTTCACCGCTTGGGCGTGGGAGGCGCGGACGTCCAAGCAGGCGAAGTACGTCTCGCAGGAGCAGTTCGCCGTTTTCTTCCGGCGGCTCAAGGTGGCCGAGGACAACCTCGACGAGGCGCTCGCCCGCGACCCGGGCGACGCCAACATCTGGGCCCAGCTCATCCAGACGGCGATCGGCCGACAGCTCGGCCTCCCGGAGGCCGAGCGCCGCTTCAAAGAGGTGACCGCACGACACCGCTGGCACCGCTCGGCACACCACAAGCTGCTCCAGCAGAAGTGCGCCAAGTGGGGCGGCAGCGACGAACTCGCTCTGACGTTCGCCCGCGACACGGTCGCCGAGATGCCGCCGGGCTGCTCGCTCGGCTCACTCGTGGCCGTCGCCCACTTCGAACAGCACCTGCAGGATCCCGGCGAGCGGCACCTGCGACGGCCCGAGGTGGTGGCGGAGATCCGGGCCGCCGCCGAGAAGTCCGTGCTCCACCCCGCCTTCCGCGACGGACCCGGCCACCGGGCCGCGCACGGATGGTTCGCGCTGGCCCTCACGCTCGCCGGCGACCACCGGGCGGCCGTCGCCCACTTCGACGCGATCGGCGACACCCCGACCCGGATGCCGTGGGAGTACTTCCCCTCCCCGGCGCGGACGTTCACGCAGGCCAAGGAGGAGGTCCACCGGGCGGTGGGACGCCGCTGAGCCGTGGGGCCGGTTCTGCCGATCATGACGGCCGTGATCGGCGGGACAGGCCCTACGCTGGGCGGCATGGCATCCCGTGATCCGGCCGCCGACCTGCGGCGCATCGCGTTCCTGCTGGAACGGGCGAACGAGGCGACGTACCGCGTGCGCGCGTTCCGGTCGGCGGCCAAGACGGTCGCGGCGCTGCCGGCCGCCGAGCTCGCCGAGCGTACGGCCGAGGGCACGCTGGCGAAGCTCCCCGGCGTCGGCGACGTGACCGCCCGGTGCATCACCGAGTCGCTCGCCGGCGAGGAGCCGGTGTACCTGCGCCGGCTCGAGACGACCGAGGGCACCGACCTGCAGGGCGCGGCCGCCGCCCTGCGCCAGGCGCTGCGCGGCGACTGCCACGCGCACTCGGACTGGTCCGACGGCGGCTCGCCGATCGAGGAGATGGCGCTCGCCGCGGTGGAGGTCGGTCACGAGTACCTGGTGCTCACCGACCACTCCCCGCGGCTGACCGTCGCACGTGGTCTCACCGCCGACCGGCTGCGCAAACAGCTCGACTACGTGGCACGGCTCAACGACGCGCTGCCCGACGGCTTCCGCATCCTCACCGGGATCGAGGTCGACATCCTGGCCGACGGTTCGCTGGACCAGGAGGACGAGCTGCTCGCCCGCCTCGACGTGGTGGTCGGGTCGGTGCACAGCAACCTGCGCGACGAGTCGCCGAAGATGACGCGCCGCATGCTGGCCGCCATCGCGAACCCGCACCTCGACATCCTCGGGCACATGACCGGGCGCAAGGTGTCCGCGGCCGGCGAGGGGGACCGGGCGCACCGCGGCGGGCGTACCCGGCCGCCCAGCACGTTCGACCTCGACAAGGTGCTGGCCGCCTGCGTCGAGCACGGCAAGGCCGTGGAGATCAACTCCCGCCCGGACCGGCTCGATCCGCCGAAGCGGATGCTCACCGTCGCGGTCGAGGCCGGGTGCCTCTTCAGCATCGACACCGACGCCCACGCACCGGGACAGCTCGACTGGCAACGGTACGGGTGTGAGCGCGCGGCGCTGTGCGGCGTACCGGCCGACCGGGTCGTGAACACCTGGTCCGCCGAGCGCCTGCTCGAGTGGACGGCGGGTCACTCGGCGGCGGAATAAGTACAGAAATCTGTCGGAGGTCTCCCGTATGGTCGGCGCGTGGGACAGATTGATGACCTCGCCAACCGCTACGTCGACGAATGGGCGCCGCTCAACCCGACCGGCGCGACCTTCATCGGCGTGCCTGGCCACGATCACGAGCTGGACGACCTGTCGCCCGACGGCTTCGCGGCCCAGGCCGACCTCGTCCGCCGCACCCTGGCCGAGCTGGATCTGATCGACCCGGAGACCGAGGCCGAGAACGTCGCCAAGGACGCCATGCAGGAGCGGCTCGGCCTCGACCTGGCCCGCTACGAGTCCGGCGACACGGCCAGCGAGGTCAACGTCATCTCCAGCTCGGTGCACGGCCTGCGGATGGTCTTCGACCTGATGCCGGTCCAGGGCGAGGAGGCGCTGGCCGACATCTCCGCCCGGCTCGGCGCGTTCCCCCGCGCCCTCGAGCAGTATCAGCGCACCCTCCTCGAGGAGGCCCGCCGCGGCCACGTGAGCGCGCGGGTGCAGCTGCTCGAGGTCGCCGAGCAGTGCGCCACCTGGGCGGACCCGCAGCGCGACAACGTCTTCCACACCCTCGCCGACGGGCTCGGCGCGGACGGCGCGATGCTGGCCGACCTGCAACGCAACGCGGCCGCGGCCACGGCGGCCACGGCGGGCTTCGGACAGTTCCTGCGCACGGAGCTCGCGCCGTACGGCCGCGACAAGCAGGCGGCGGGACCCGACCGGTACGCCCGCGCCTCGCAGTACTTCCTCGGCGCGAAGGTCGACCAGCACGAGACGTACGCCTGGGGCTTCGAGGAGCTCGCGCGGCTGGAGCGCGAGATGCGCGCGGTCGCCGCCGAGATCGCGGGCCCCGGCGCCACGGTGGACCGCGCGGTGGAGGTCCTCGACGCCGACCCGGCCCGGCGCATCCCCGGCAAGGAGGCGTTCCGCGACTGGATGCAGTCCGTCGCCGACAAGGCCGTCGCCGAGCTCAACGGCACCCACTTCGACATCCCGCCGGCGGTCCGCACGGTCGAGGCGTGCCTCGCCCCCACCAGCGACGGCGGCATCTACTACACCGCGCCGAGCGAGGACTTCAGCCGCCCCGGCCGCATGTGGTGGGCCGTGCCCGAGGGCCAGACCGAATTCTCCACCTGGCGCGAGACGTCGACGGTCTATCACGAGGGCGTGCCCGGCCATCACCTCCAGATCGGCCAGACGATCTACCGTGCCGACCTGCTCAACCGCTGGCAGCGGCTGCTCTGCTGGTGCTCCGGCCACGGCGAGGGCTGGGCCCTGTACGCCGAACGCCTCATGGACGACCTCGGCTACCTCGCCGACCCGGGTGACCGCCTCGGCATGCTCGACAGCCAGGCCCTGCGCGCCACCCGCGTCATCGTCGACATCGGCATGCACCTCGAGCTCGAGATCCCCCGCGACAATCCGTTCGGCTTCCACCCCGGCGAACGCTGGACGCCCGAGCTGGGCTGGGAGTTCCTCCGCCAGCACTGCCGCATGCAGGAGGACGTGCTCCGCTTCGAGTGGAAGCGCTACCTGGGCTGGCCGGGGCAGGCGCCGTCGTACAAGGTCGGCGAACGCATCTGGCTCCAGGCCCGGGAGGACGCCAAGGCCCGCAAGGGGGCGGCCTTCAACCTGAAGGACTTCCACCGGGACGCGCTGAACCTGGGATCGCTCGGGCTGGACCCGCTGCGGAAGGCCCTCGCCCGGCTGTGAGTGCATCCATGTCTTCGCAGGATGGAACGCACATGCGCACGATCGACTGGGTGGACGGGGCCGTCGAGCTCATCGATCAGACGGCGCTCCCCGGTGAGCTGCGGATCCTGCGCGTCACCACGGTCGCCGACCTCGTGGCCGCCATCCGGTCGCTCGCCGTACGGGGCGCCCCGGCGCTCGGTGTCGCCGGAGCCTTCGGGGTAGCGCTCGCGGCCCGGGAGTTCGCCTGCGACCCGGCCGGGCTCGCCACGGCCGTACGCGACGTCGAGGTCGCCCGGCCCACCGCCGTGAACCTCGCCCGCGGGGTGCGCCGGGCCGCCGCACGGCTCGAGGAAGGGTTCGACGGCGTCCTCGCCGAGGCCTGCGCGGTCCGCGACGAGGAGATCGCCGCCTCGGCCGCGATGGCCGCGCTCGGCGCCGACCTGATGGTGGAGCTGTGCGGCGGGCCGCCGCGGGTGCTGACCCACTGCAACACCGGCGGGCTCGCCGCGGTCGTCGGCGGCACAGCCCTCGGTGTGGTGGTCGAGCTGCAGCGGCGGGGATCCCTGTCGGGGGTCATCGCCAGCGAGACCCGCCCCCTGCTGCAGGGCGCCCGGCTCACCGCGTGGGAGCTGGAGCAGGCCGGCATCGAGTTCCGGGTCGCGGTCGACTCGGCCGGGCCGTTCCTGCTGGCCCGCGGCGAAGCCGACGCGGTCATCCTCGGCGCGGACCGGATCTGCGCCAACGGCGACGTCATCAACAAGGTCGGCACGTACGCCCACGCCCTCGGCGCGCGCCGGGCCGGGGTGCCGTTCGTGGTCGTGGCGCCGGAGACCACCGTCGACCTGGACACCCCGGACGGGGCGGCGGTGGAGATCGAGGACCGGGGCGCGGCCGAGGTGACGGCGTACTCGGCGGCGGTCAACCCGGCCTTCGACGTGACGCCGCACGACCTGGTAACGGCGATCGTCACGGACCGGCGGGTGATCCGCCTGGACCGGGGGGAGAAGCCCTGACCGGAAGCGGTCCGCGTGGATCGCGAGGTCTCGCGTGGAAGCGCGGTGAGGAGCTTCGACCGGAGCGCTGGGGCCGCGGGAGCGGGCAGCGCGGTCGCGGAGGGCGGCCCTGCAGGGTCCGGGAGGCGGGCGCCGGGGGCCGGTTCCGCCCGACGGCGGCGGCGGAGGCACCGCACGGGCGCGGGGAAACGGCCCTGGGTAGCCACGGCGGGAGTGGTCCGAAGGCCGCGGCGTCACGTTCCAGTTCGCGGCGCTGGTGCCGGGCGGCGCCGGTCCCGCCCGGCAGCGCCGGTCCTGCCCGGCAGCGCTGGTCCTGCCCGGCGGCGCTGGTCCTGCCCGGCGGCGCTGGTCCCGCCCGACAGTGTGCGGTCCCGCTCGGCGGTAGCGGTCCTGTTCGCTGGCGCGGGTCCTGCCCGGCAGCGCTGGTCCCGCACGGCAGCGCCGCTCCCGTTGGGCGGCGGCGGAGGCGATTCGGCGCGGGCGCAGCGGAGACGGACCCAGCCGGCAGTGGGAGCGGTTCCGCACAGCCGCGGCGGCGGTGGCCGCGGCGGAGGATCAGTTGGCGAGACGGCGCCGGTTGGCGATCAGCTCGCGGATGCGGGCGCCGCGCAGGCGCTGCGGCTGGCTCAGTTCGCGGGCCGACTTCGCGTCGGCCAGAGCGGCGAGGAGCTCGAGCCGGCGACGGCGACGGTCGGGGTCGAGTCGCTGCGGTACGTGGGCCATGCGCCGAGAGTGCCGAAGCCGTTCGGCGTTCGTCAAGGCCGAGTGCGTTGCGCCACGGCAGGCGTACGGTTCGTCAATGACAGACCGCCGCAGAGCTGGACATTCACCACAGCGGCCAGTCGTTGGTAGTGATCCACCTCGCACCGACGAAACCGGCGGCTATCGATAGGCCGACACCGCTCGCGAGGGCCACGCCGACGGCCACGCCGCGGTCGCCGAGGAGCGTCAGCACGGCCGCCGCGAACCACGCCGACACCGCCGCCCCGATCGTCCACCAGGCGTAGCCGAACAGGTCCCGGCCAAGGCTGCCGAACAGCGTGAACCAGAGGGCCGCCGCGCCGGCGCCGCTGAGCAGCGGGCCCGTGCGGATCCGGTGCGCCTCGCGGTACACCGGGCGGGGCGGCAGGCCGGGCAGCGGCTCCGGCGTGCGCACGTGCGGCAGCCATCCGGCCGGCGGTGTGCTCCCGGCCCATCCCGCGTGCTCGCTCATGCCCGCCCCTCGAGGCTCGTCGACGAAGTCCCTCCCGAACCCTATCCACCGCCCGCGCCCGAACGGGCCGGGAAGCCGCGTCCGCGCCCGAAGCCCGGCCGGGAGGCCGCGTCCGCGCCCGAAGCCCGGCTGGGAGGCCGCGTCCGCGCCCGAAGCCCGGCTGGGAGGCCGCGTCCGCGCCCGCGTCCGAGTCGGGCGCGGAAGCCGCACCCACGCGCCGCCGCGGACGGGCGCGCCTGGACGCCGGGCGGACCCCGTCCGGCGAGCTGCGGGTCTGCGGAGCCGGGCGACTTCTGTCAGGATGGCGCGGTGCTTTCCCTGCGTACCCTCTCGGTTCTGACCGTCACCGCGCTCTCGCTCGCCGCCTGCGGCACGCCGGGCGACGGGCCGTCGGCGGCCGCGACGCCGCAGTTCGTGGAGCCCACGGCGTCCGCCGCCGCGTCCGGGGCGCCGGAGTCCGCGGCGTCGCCCGCGGCCGCCGGCAACGTCAGCGTGCCCGAGACGCCGTCGAAGACGCCGTCCAAGAAGCCGGTGGCCCCGGTCGCCGTCACATACGTCTTCCCGGTGAAGGCGTCGAATGTGGCATATCACCCGACCCACTCGAAGTATCCGGCGACCGACATCTTCGCCGACTGCGGCCAGAAGGTCGTGGCCACCACCAGCGGGGTCGTGCTCGAGATCAGCCTCAAGGACGAGTACGTGAAGGGCCGCCCGGACGGCCCGCTCAACGGCGGCCTGTCCGTGTCGCTGCTCGGCGACGACGGCGTGCGCTACTACGGCTCGCACCTGAGCAAGGTGCAGACCGGCATCAAGAAGGGCGTCCGCGTCAAGGCCGGTCAGCTGCTCGGCAAGGTGGGCCACACCGGCAACGCCAACGGCGTCTGCCACCTGCACTACGGCATCTCGCCGCCGTGCGCGAAGGTCGGTGACTGGAAGGTGCGCCGCGGCGTGATCTGGCCGGCGCCGTACCTGGATTCGTGGCGCAAGGGCGGCCGCAAGAGCCCGGTCGCGAAGGTCAAGGCCTGGAAGAACGCCAACAACTGCCGAGCCTGAGGTACGGGCGCAGAGGCCCGACAACCGCAGAGCCGGGGCGTGATGCAGCAGGGCCGCATCCGTCGCCCGAGGATGCGGCCCTGCTCTGCGGTGAGGCTCAGCTGAACTGTGCGAGACGCTTCTGGGACACCCCGTTGATCGTGGTGAAGGCGCCGCCCGCCACGAAGGCCCCGAGTCCCGGGTTGACGGCCATCGTCAGGACGCCTTCGATGCCGTTGCCGTTCGCGGTCCAGTCGCGCAGGTGGCCGTCCGTGATGTCCAGGGCGGCGAGCTTGACGCGCTGGTCGGAGCCGTCGAGGCAGACGCCCTGGGTTCCCGTGCGCGCGGTGCGGCAGGCGTTGTCGAAGTGGCCCCCGACGTAGACCGTGTCGCCGAGGGTGGTGACCGCCTGCGCGTCGCCGTCGAAGGTCGCGCTCCACCGCTTCGCGCCGGTGAGGGTGTACGCGGTGGCCGTGCCGCCCTGGCCGCCGTGCGCGGTGTAGACGCTGTCCGCGGTGATTGCGATCCCGAAGACGATGACGGCCGGCTTGGGCTTGAACCCCGTGACGATCGCCGCCGACGTGGGGTCGAGGGCGACGAGCCGGTCGTACCCGCTGGTGCTGTTGACCTTGTGGAATTTGCCGCCGACGTAGATCCGGCCGGAGGCCGTGGCGAGCGACTCCACCTGGTCGTCGACGACCGGCTTCCACTTGGTGTCGAGCGCGCCGGTGTTGAGGTCGAACGCCGCGAGCCGGGTCCGGGCCTGGCCGCTGACCTTGGTGATCGTGCCGCCCAGGTAGAGCCGGCCGTTGGCGGCGGCGAGGGCGTACGGCTTGCCGTCGATCGCGTGTTTGAACGTGGTGGAGACCGCGCCGCTGGTGGCGTCGAGCCGGGCGAGGCTGTCCCGTTTCTGCCCGCTGACGTACGTGAACTCGCCGCCGATGTAGACGCTCGACCCGCTGACCGCGATCGCCTTGACCCGGCCGTCCGCCGTGGGCGCCCAGGGCAGCAGCTCCCCGGTGTACGCGTTGACCGCGGCGAGCCGGGTGCGGGCGATGCTCTTGCCCTTGACCACCGCCGAGGTGAAGTCGCCGCCCACGTAGATCGTGCCGCCCGAGTAGGCGACCGCCCGCACCGTCCCGTTGAAGCCCGGCACGGCGTCCGAGAACTGCGCCGGCGCGGCCTGGGCCGGCCCGGCGACCGCGGCGACGGCCACGGTCAGCGCCCCGAGGACCACCATGCACTGCTTGCGAAGTTTGCCCCTGTACGTCACGCCCCGAACGTAACCGCATTGACATGGGTTATCTAGTGACGAAACGGACTAAAAGTCACACCACCGTACGGCTGATGTTCCACGCGATGTGCGACAGTCACCGGCGTGAACGTCACGGTCATCGGTCTCGGTCTCATCGGCGGCTCCCTCCTGCGAGCTCTCGCCACCCGTGGCCACCAGGTCACCGGGTACGACGTCAGCGAAGCCACCCGGCAGGCGGCGGCTTCCGCGGCGGGTGTGGAGAATCCCGGCTGGCGCGTGGCGGATGACATTCCGGCTGCGATCGTGGACGCCGAGATCGTCGTGCTCGCCGTGCCGCTGCCCGCGCTTCCCGAGGTCATGCCGGCCCTTGCGGGCTTCACCGGTCTCATCACCGACGTCACCTCGGTCAAAGGCCCGGTACGCGACCTGCTCAAGGGCCGTCGCTACGTGGGCGGCCACCCCATGGCCGGCAAGGAGTCGTCCAGCTTCCTCGCCTCCGACCCGCACCTCTTCGACGGCTGCGCCTGGGTGCTCTGCCTCGAACCGGGCGAGACGGACCTCGACGACTGGCTGCGCCTCGCCGCGCTCTACACGTCGCTCGGGGCGAGGGTCGTACCGGCGACGGCGGACGAGCACGACGAGGCCGTGGCGCGGATCAGCCACGTACCGCACCTGCTGGCCGCCGCGCTGAGCAACCTGCTGGAGGACAACCCGCTCGCCGGAGCGCTGGCGGCGGGATCCTTCCGGGACGGCACCCGGGTCGCGGCGACCCGCGCCGAACTCATCGCGGCCATGTGCGGCGGCAACGCGGCGGCCGTACGCCGGGTCCTCGCGGCCGTGCTCGAGGACCTCGACGCGTACGGCCGCGAGCTGACCGCCCCCGACCCGGTGCAGGCCTTGACCCCGCTGCTGCGCCGCCCCGGCGAACTCCGGCGTGCGTGGCCGGCCGCTCCGGGCGTACCCGAAGAAGTCGATCCTGGGAATCTCCTCGCCTGGGGGCGGTCGGGTGGCTGGATCGTCGGGGTCGAGCCGAGACTCGTCGGATTGCGGCCGGTAAGTGGCCGCAATGATTCCTAGGCTGAACCGGTAACCGCGAACGACGGGAGACAGTCATGCCGGGCCAGGTCGGAGCCATCAGCAACGAACGCGAGGGTCTGCTCGCCTACCTCGCGCAGGCACGCTACGTCCTCAAACTCACCGCGTACGGCCTCACCGCGGACCAGCTGCGCGCCACGCCGACGGCCGGCACGCTCAGCGTGGGCGGCCTCATCAAACACTGCTCGGCCACCGAGGACGGCTGGATCGACACCGTACGCCTCCAGCCGGCCGAAGTGGACTACGAGGCGTACAACGCGAACTTCCACCTGACCGGCGACGAGACACTCGAATCCGTGATCGCCGAATACGACCGCGTCGCGGCGAAGACCGAGGAGACGATCGCGGGCATCGAGGACCTCGGCCGGGCGGTGCCGGTGGACCACTCGGTGCCCTGGAATCCCAAGGACCTCGACAACTGGTCGGTGCGCTGGGTCCTGCTCCACCTCATCCAGGAAACGGCCCGCCACACCGGCCACGCGGACATCATCCGCGAGGCGATCGACGGCGGTACGGCGTACCCCCTCATGGCCGCGGCGGAGAACTGGCCGGACAGCCCCTGGATGCAGAAGTGGAAGCCGTCCGGCGACCAGCACGCATGAGTGGTTCTCCGGCGGCCGTTGCCGGGCGAGGCGGCTTTTGCCGCCCCACCCGGCGTCCGGTCCCGCTCTCGGGTGATCTCTTCGTCGTCACTGGTGCGGGCGCACGATCACCTTGATCGAGCCGGGCACATCCCGGGCGGCGGTCAGCGCGAGCCGCGTGTCCTGGAGCCCGTAGTGGGCCGTGACCAGCCCATCCAGGTCGACCCGGCCCGACGAGGCGAGCTGGATGGCGGTCGGCCACGTGTTCGCATACCGGAAGACACCGGTGAGAACGACCTCGCGCACCTGCAGGTGGGCCACCGGGACGGAGACCTCCTCGGCGCCCATCCCGATCAGCACCGCCCGTCCGGCGCGGTCCAGGGCGCGCAGACCGGACATGACCGCCGCGGCGGACCCGGAGCACTCCAGCAGGACGGTCGGCGCCGGTTCACGGTCGTCCACGACGGTTCGGGTCGCGCCGTAGGACCGGGCGACCTCGAGCCGGCCGGGGTTGACGTCCAGCACGGTGACGTCGGTGGCCCCGAAGGCGCGGGCGGTCTGCAGAGCCAGCAGCCCGATGGGACCGGCGCCGGTGACCAGCACGCGATCGCCCGGGCGTACGCGTGCCTTCTCGCACGCCCACACGGCCACCGACAACGGCTCCAGCAGTGCCGCGGCATCGTCGCTGACCTCGTCGGGCACCGGGTGTGCGAAGGCGGCGTGGACGGTGACGAACTCGGCGAAGGCTCCGTCCACCGGAGGCGTCGCGAAGAACTCCATCCGGTGGCAGAGGTTGTAGCGCCCGGCCAGGCATTCCGGGCAGGTGCGATCGGGTACGCCCGGCTCGATCGACACCCGCTGCCCGACGTGCCGGTCGGCCACGCCGGGACCGACGGCTTCGATCACCCCGGCGGCCTCGTGGCCGAGCACCAGCGGCGCCTCGACGACGAAGTCCCCGATCCGGCCGTGGTCGAAGTAGTGGGTGTCCGATCCGCAGACCCCGACCGCCGTGACCCGGACCAGCACCTCGCCCGGTCCGGGCAGCGGCGCGGGCCGTTCCTCGACGACCAGATCCAGGGGCTCACGCAGAACGGCAGCGCGCATGACGGATTCCTTCCGATGGGACGGGGCTGCTTGCCCGCGATCACTCACCCGTGACCGCGCCGAGGGACAGCCCGCTGACGAGGTGTCGCCGCACCGCGAGGCCGGCGAGGAGCATGGGTACGGCGACCACGACGGCGAGCGCCGACAGCAGCCCCCAGTCGATGCCGCTCTGGGTCACCAGGGCCCCGGCGGCCTGCGGCAAGGTGGCCGTGTCCGGTCCGCTCAGCGCCGACGAGAAGGCGTAGTCGTTCCAGCTGAAGACCATGCAGAGGACGGTTGTCGTCACGATGCCGGCGCGAGCCATGGGCAGGGAGACCGTGCGGAACCGGCGCCACTTGGTGCACCCGTCGAGCAGCGCGGCCTCCTCGACCGACTCCGGTATGCGGGCGAAGAAGGCTGACATCAGCCAGATCGCGAACGGCAGGTTGAAGCTCAGGTGGGCGAGGACCAGCCCGGGGATCGTGTTGACGAGTCCCGCGCTGCGGAACATGACGAACAGCGGGACGAGAACCGCGGCGATCGGCGCCATCCGCGTGGAGAGGACCCAGAAGGCGACATCGCGTTTGTACCGGGACACCCAGTGGGCGAGGCCGTATCCGGCAAGACAGCCGAGGGTCACCGCGACCACGGTCGAGACGCCGGTGACGATCAAGCTGTTCATCAGGTACGCACCCACCCGGTTGCCGCCGAGGAAGAGGTTCCGGAAGTTGTCCAGGGTGGGAGCGAAGCTCACCGTCGGGTGGCTCGTACGGATCGCCGTCTCCGGCTTGAACGCGGTCAGCAGCATCCACAGCAGGGGCAGCGCGGCCCACACGGCGATCACGACGGCCAGCACGGGTACGAGCAATCGGCTCGTCGACCGAGTGGCGGGGGTTCCGGCGGTGGTCATCCCCGGTCACCTCCGTCCCCCGCCGGGACCGACGGACGGTCCCCGAAGAACCGCAGGAAGATCCGCGCCATGACGATCGAGAACACCAGCATCGTCAGGCCCAGCACCGCGGCCTTACCCAGCTGGTTGTTGAACCGGAAGGCGAACTCGTACAGCTTGATCGGAATGATCTTGGTGGCGTCGGCCGGTCCGCCGTTGGTGGTGGCGACGACGATGTCGAAGTACCGGATGGCGTCCATGGACCGGACCAGCAGCGCCACCAGGATGATGGGCTTCATCTGCGGCAGGATGATCGCGACGAGCGTCCGGAAGTAGCCGGCGCCGTCCACCGTCGCGGCCTCCAGGGTCGAGGGTGGCACCGCCGTGAGTCCCGCCAGCAGGATCAGGGCGACCAGCGGGGTCCACTGCCAGACGTCGATGGAGACGATCGTCGGTAGCGCGGTCGAGGGCGAGGCGAGCAGGTCGTCACCGAGGCCCACGGCCTGCAAGATCTTGGCGTACAGGCCGATGGTGGAGTCGAGCATGAACCGCCCGAGCAGCCCCACCAGCACCGGAGCCAGGAACATCGGCAGCAGCACGACCGACAGCACCACCGACCGGGCCCGCACCAGCTGATGCAGGACGAGTGCCACGGCCAGCCCGAGCGCCATCTCCAGCCCGACGATGGCGACGAAATAGACCAGCGACCGGGCCCAGGACGCCCAGATGGAGCCGTCGCCCAGGACCGCCGACCAATTGTCCGCCCCGGTGAAGGTCAGTGACACTCCGCCGAGAGTGCGTACCTTCGCGAAGCTCATGGCGACCAGGACCACGAACGGCACCCAGGACAACACGAACAACACGGTCAGTGCCGGCGCCATCATCGCGAACTCGAAGGTCTTCAGCCCGCGGGGCGGCCGCACTCGCCGCTTCACCCGTCCCGCGCGGGGCGGTGGCACCGCCCGGGCCCTCAAGGCCGTGCGGGGCGCCGCGTCGAGGCCGGCGCTCACTGCATGGCCTTCTGCATCTGCTGCTGCATCGCGGCCATCGTCGCGGCCGGGTCGGCGCCACGGGTGAGCATCTTCGACAGTTCCGTGAAGATGATCGTGTCCAGCTCGACCCACTGGGAGACCTTCGGCCGCAGCCCGATGTTCTCCGGCTGCCAGGCCTTCAGCACGGTCTCGGCCGTACGGATGTTGGGGAACTTGGAGGGGCTCTTGCCTTCCTCGGCCTTCACCTCCGGCATCTCGTAGACGGAGGTACGGGTCGGGGTGCCGCCGCCCACCTTCGAGCCCAGGCTCATCAGCTGGGTCTGCGGCGAGGTGGCCCAGTTGACGAACAGCCACGCCGCCCCGAGTTCGTCGCCCTTGGCGTTGGCGTTGATCCCGATGCCGGTGCCGCCGAAGATGTGCGCCCGGCGGGCCGGTCCCTTGGGGAGCAGCGCGTACCCGACGTTGCCGGGGAAGGCCTTCTCCTCGCCGGCCGCGAACTCGTGCCAGTTGGGGCACATGGCGATCTCGCCGGCGACGAAGGCGTCGGCCAGGCCGGTCCAGTCCCAGGTCGTCGACGACGGGTGTGCCACCTTGAGCAGGTCGCGGTAGAACGTGGCTGCAGCGACGCCCGCCGCCGATCCGACCGTCACGGCGCCGGGCTCCTCGGATCCTCGCAGGCCGAGGCTCTGCCCCTTCTCGAAGTAGTCCCCGCCGAACGACCACAGCACGTTCGAGAAGTCGCACTGCAGCGCGTCGTGCTGCTTGGCCTGGGCGCCGATGCCGTACGCCACGTCGCCGCGGGCGTTCTCGTTGAACCACTTCGCGACCGCGAGGTACTGCTGCCACGTCATGGAGTCCGACGGGGTCGGGTCGAAGCCGAGGTCCGCCTTGGCCCGCGGTCCGTACTTCGCGAAGAGATCCTTGCGGTAGTGCAGGATCATGGTCGGCGCGTCGTACGGCAGGGCGAAGATCTTCTTGTCGTCGATGAACGAGCCCGTCGCCTGCAGCTGGGTGTCGATGAAGTCGCCGAGCCCTTTCTCGACCGCGGGATAGTTGCCGCTGTCGATGAGCGGGCGGAGGTCGGCCAGTCCGTCCGCCATCGGCGCGAGGATCTGGTACGGGTCCGCGTAGATGACGTGGTTCTGCGCCGTGCCGGAGGAGAAGTCGAGCTTGCACTTCTCCACCACCTTGTCCAGCTCCATCTGCTGAACCTTGACCTTGATGCCCGTCAGCTGCTCGAACGGAGCCAGGTTCGCCGCGATGGCGGCCGACGGCGAGGTGTTCTCCGAGATGAAGTTGATCGCGGTGCCGCTGAACTGCTTCCAGGGATCGCCGCCGCCGGCGCTGCCCTTCGGGGTCTCTGTCTCGTCTCCGGTGGAACATGCCTGCAACGCGATCAGCGCGGCGAGCGAGGCGCCGCCCGCCAGAAGCTGCCGACGGCTGAAAGCATCAGTCCTTGGCTCCATTCCCATCACCTCACTGGTTGCCGTGCTGGTTACAGCGAAGTTAAATGGGCCTCATAACCGAAACTAGTGCCCTGGATCACACGTTCCGATACTTATATGCAACGCTCCGCGAGGTGCCGGCACTTGAACTCTCACGTCGAACGGGCCCGGCGGCTGGTCGGCCAGACCGCTGCGCGCGAGATCATCCCGGCCGTACCGGATCAGACCGGCCGCTGGCTGATGCACGGCTACCCCGATCCGATCGCGCGCTGGAACCACCACCCCGAGCTCGAAGTGCATCTGCTGCAGCGCGGATCGGGCTGGTACATCGTCGGCGACCGGATCGGCAGATACTCGCCCGGGCAACTCGTGCTCGTCGGATCACATCTGCCGCACAACTGGATCAGCGACATCGAACCCGGTGCCCACATCGCCGACCGCGATGTCGTCTTCCAGTTTCATCCGCAGTGGATCAGGGACGCGCGGGCCTTGCTCCCCGAACTCGCCGCGCTGGAGCCGCTGCTGGCCCTCGCCGCGCGAGGCATCGAGTACTCCGGCCGATCCGCCGAACGTGGTACGGCCGAACTCCTGGCGATCGGCGGCAGCTCCGGGATGGCGCGACTCGAGCACATCACCGCGCTCCTCCGCACCCTCGCCGAGGCCCCGGCCGACGAATACCGGCTGCTCGCCAGCCCGGGCATCGCCCCGCCGAGCGACCATCAGGCGACCAGGATCATCGACCTCGCCATGCGGGAAGTGCTGACCAACCTCAACGGCACGGTCAGCCTGACCTCCATCGCTGCCCGGGTGGGCATGTCGCAGTCGGGCTTCTCCCGCTACTTCGCCCGCGCCACCGGACAGTCGTTCAGCGACACCCTGCGCAAACTCCGCCTCGCCAAGGCGCGCCAGATGCTGGCGTTCACCGACGACCCGATAACCGCGATCGCCCGCTCCAGCGGCTACAACAACCTGTCGAACTTCAACCGGCAGTTCCGTCTCGAACACGGCGTGACACCGACCGAGTACCGCCACGGCGCCGGGCGCCGAGCCGACGGCGGCCGGCCGGCGGCGTGATCAGGCCGGGACGGCAGCGGGGTGGCGTGTGTCAGTCCAGCTGTGCTGTGGCCGTACTCGTGGATCAGCGCAGGTTCGCGACGCCCGGGCCGCCCAGATCGGCGAGGGCGGCCGACCGGCCGGCCGTGGCCATGGCCAGGGCCTCGATGGGGCCCGTCACGTCCGCGCCCGAGCCCCAGGTCCAGTCGGTGTCGGTCGCGATCAGGCGGAGGCCGGCCAGCCGGCCCGGACGGACCAGGGCTGGAGCGGCCGACGGTGAGGTCAGGTAGTCCATCAGGGTGCGCCAATGCGCGGTCGGTACGTCGGCGGCGAGGCCGAGTGGGCGCGCCAGGTCGCGCAGGTGCAGGCAGGTGTCCGCGAACGGCCCCATCGGGCCGACGCG
Source organism: Actinoplanes sp. NPDC049316 (assembly GCF_040677315.1). NCBI lineage: Bacteria > Bacillati > Actinomycetota > Actinomycetes > Micromonosporales > Micromonosporaceae > Actinoplanes > Actinoplanes sp. NPDC049316. The sequence continues at coordinate 145,065 of NZ_JBFAQM010000008.1, forward strand.
GGGTGGATCGACGTGGTCGCCGGCGTGCTCGCGGAGCAGCTGGATCAGCTCGGCGGGTGGGCGGCGGGCCAGGCGGCGGGCGAGGTGATCGACCGTACGGTCCGTGTCGCCGCGGTAGCGCAACGCCGTGAGGAAGAACCGGCCGAATCCGATCAGCATGGGTTGGACGAGATGCGCCGCGAGGTGCCGGACTGTCCATCCGGCACACAGCGTCGGATGGTCCCACCGGTCTTCGGCGAGGGAATCGAGGACGTCGGCGATCATCAGGCGGTTGGCCCTGGTCATGGCGAAGATGGTCATCCGGCGGCCCGCTTCCGGACGTCCCGGCTCAGCGCTTGGAGCACCTTGGTCGCGGTGGCGATCTCCTCCGGCGTGCACTCCGGCGCCATCGCCGCGAGGTGGTGCAGCTCGTCGTCGCGGATACGGGCGATGAGGCCGGCGCCCTCCGTGGTCAGGGCGACCAGTACGGACCGCCGGTGGGCCGGGTTGGCGCGGATCTCGGCGTGCCCGAGCCGGACCAGGTCGTCGACGTGGCGCTGCACGCCTTGCCGGGCGAGGTCGAGACGCGAGCCGATGGCCGGCACGGTCGCCGGACCGTGGTCGGACAGGACCTCCAGAACGGCGCGCATGCCGACGGTGAGGGCGTGCGGTTTCACGGCCGCCTCGACCACGCGGGCGGAGTTGAGCGTCAGCGGGCGGACGTGGCGGAGGAGGCCGTACAGCGCGGCGCCCCGGTCGACGGACATGACAACAATGTTGTCATGTGGCCCGGACTCGGGGAAGAAGCTGCCGGTCTTTGTCTCCTTCGGGGCGTGGCGCTGCGCTGCGGCCGGTGCAGGGGCTACCGTCACTCGCTGAGAACACATGTTCGTGGGGGGATTCGTGTCGACTTTCGCTGCCGCCGTCGCCCGGGGCAAGAACGGCTGGACGGCGTCCGAGGTGGAGCTCACCGGGGCGGCCGACATCGAGGAGGTCGTGGACCGGCTGCGTGACGCCGAGCCCGACGCCGAGCTGTCGCTGCTCTTCGTCGAGGCCGACGACCAGTACCTGGTCATCCTGCGCCTGGACGAGGGCGAGGATCTGCGGGTGTTCGGGTCCGACTCGGCGTACGCCGACGAGTCGCGGCTCGGGGCGCTGCTGCTCGCCGACGTGGAGACGCCGGCGTTGGAGATCGACGATCTGGCCGCGCCGCGGTCCGGCGCCGGGGACGACGACGAGGACGAGCGGCCCGCCGCCGACCCCGACGCCGACCCGCTCGGGGACGTCGAGCTCCTCGCCGACCTGGGGATCAGCTCGCACCGGCTGCTGGCGCTCTGCGGGCTCGAGGGCATGATGCCGTCGGACGTGACCGCGGAGATCTGCCAGAAGCTCGGCTGCGGGGACGAGCTGGAAGAGCTCCGCGAGGCGTGAGAGCCCGTCCTCTGCACGAGGCGTGGATGCGGCGGGCCCTCTCCGTCGCCGCCACGTCCCCGGAGGACGTGCCGGTGGGCGCGGTCGTCTACGACCCGTCCGGTACGGAGCTGGCCGCCGCCGGCAACGAACGCGAGGCGACCGGCGACCCGACCGCGCACGCCGAGATCCTGGCGCTGCGGCGCGCCGCCCAGGTCACCGGCGCGTGGCGGCTCGACGGGTGCACGCTCGTGGTCACCCTGGAACCGTGCACGATGTGCGCCGGCGCGCTGGTCCTGGCCCGCATCGGCACGCTGGTCTTCGGCGCCTGGGAGCCGAAGACGGGGGCGGTCGGGTCCCTGTGGGACGTGGTCCGCGACCGCCGCCTCAACCACCGGCCGGACGTGTACTCGGGCGTCCTCGAAGCGGAATGCTCCGCGCAGATGCGGGGATTCTTCCGCGGCTGACGCCGCGCCGCGGCCCGGGGCTCGCGCTCGCGTCGGCGGCCCGGGGCCCGGGGTTCGCGTCGGCGGCCCGGGGCCCGCGGCCGGGGCTCGCGTCGGCGCGGCCCCGGGGATCGGATCAGGCGATCGCGGTGTCCAGGCCGATCTGGACCATGTTCGAGAAGCCCTGCTCCCGCTCCTCGGCCGGCATCCGCTCCTCGCGCGTGATGTGGTCGCTGACCGTCAGGATCGTCAGAGCCTTCGCGCGGTACCGGGCGGCGATCGTGTAGATCGCGGCCGACTCCATCTCCACGGCCAGGACCCCGTAGTCGGCCAGCTTGCCGTACAGGTCGGGGCGGTCGGTGTAGAACGCGTCCGCGGCCAGGATCGGACCCACCCGCATGGCGATCCCGCGGCGGTCCGCGACGTCGGCGGCCGTACGCAGCAGCCCGAAGTCGGCCACCGGCGCATAGTCGATGAGCCCGTCGAAGCGCACCCGGTTCATGTTCGAATCGGTCGCCGACCCGATCGCGGCCACGACGTCGCCCAAATTCAGGTCGTCGGTGATGGCCCCGCACGAGCCGATCCGGATCAGGGAACGGACGCCGTACTCGTTGATCAGCTCGTGGCTGTAGATCGAGGCGGACGGCATGCCCATGCCGGACCCCTGCACGGAGACCCGCACCCCCTGCCACGTACCGGTGAAGCCCAGCATCCCCCGCACCTGCGTGTAGCAGACGGGATCCGTCAGGAAGGTCTCGGCGATCCACTTCGCCCGCAGGGGATCCCCGGGAAGCAGAACCCGCTCGGCAATGTCGCCCGGCTGCGCGCCGATGTGCACACTCATGTCGGAAGATCCTGCCAGGCGAGCCGCACGCAGGCGGCACGACCTGGCACTTCGGCCCCCGCCACGCGCTGACGCGACTCGCCGACGGCTTCGGGGGGAACCCGGCGGCGGAGCCCGGCAGCGGTCGGGTAACCTACTTCGCGGTGGTGTGTCCGAGCGGCCTAAGGAGCACGCCTCGAAAGCGTGTGAGGGTGCAAGCCCTCCAAGGGTTCAAATCCCTTCACCACCGCCAGCGTGCAGAACGCCCGGCACCTCCGCGTGAGGCGCCGGGCGTTTCTCTGTGCAGCCCTGGTCGGCCGGCGAGTACAACACCGTTTCGCCCCGTAGGTGGAGACCCAGGGCGCACCATGAGTTCATGGCAACAGTGCCCCGCGCGTGGCGACTAATGCTGGCGACGGCCGTGGCGGCGCTGGCGGCCTGCGACGCGGATACACCTGAACCGAGCGGCGCTCTGGACCCCCGAGCGGCTGCAAGCGGGGGCGGGGATCCCGCCGCCTGGTACGTGGCGCCGGAGCAGAACCTCCAGGAGTCATCAACCGCGTTCACCGCGCTCGTCACCCGGGTCGCCTGCAACAACGGGGTCACAGGAGAGGTGTTGCCGCCGGAAGTCCGCCTGACCCCGACCGAGGTGATCGTGACCTTCCAGGTCGCCGCCGCCAAGGACCAGGAGTTCGCACCATGCCAGGGCAACGACAAGGTGCCCTACGACGTTGAGCTCGGCGAGCCGGTGAACGGCAGGTCTCTCGTCGATGGCCTGTGCCTGTCCGCCGACAGAGCCGTGGCGAGGTCCATCTTCTGCGCCCCCGACGCCACGCGTTCACCGCGTTGATGCGCCGGCCACAGCAAGCGCCCGTGGCACATGCCGCGTACCTGCCGTACCCGGCCTGATCACGCCGCTTCCGGCTGCGGTGGGAGGAGCAACGTGCACGGCAGGCTCGTGGCCCTGGGAAGCGCCGGGCTGATCCTCGGGCTCGGGCTGGCGGTCCGCGCCCTGGCCGGCGGCCCGTTCGCGCAGAACGCCGGCACCGCGCTCTACGCCTCCATGATCTACGCCGGCGTCCTCGTCCTCCGGCCCACGATCGCACCCCTGCCCACCGGGGTCGTCGCGGTCGCGTTCTGCTGGCTGGTCGAGGCGTTCCAGCTCACCGGCTTACCGGCGGCTCTTTCCGAACGCAGCCTGATCGCGCGGCTCGTGCTCGGGTCGCACTTCGACTGGGTGGATGTCGCCTGGTATCCCGCCGGGGTCGTACCGCTGGTGGTTGCGCACCTGCTGGTCAGAGCGCGGACCTCAGCCACCGCGGGTCCGGGTTGACGTGGGCGGCGCCGGCCAGGATGACCGTGGGGACCGTCTCGTTGCCGTCCGCGACCGCGCGGACCGCCGCCGCGCCCTCCGGGTCCTGCCAGATGTCGACCCAATGGGCTCGGCGTGACCGGAGGCCGAGGGTGGCGCGCAGGCGGACGCAGAACGGGCAGCCGGGCCGCCAGTAGACGATCGCCTTGCCGTCCGTGGCGCTGCGGCGCTGGGCCTCGGCGGCCGGGATGGAGCGGGGGAACGCCAGCGGGGAGGCCACCACCGCGAGCAGCGCGAACACGATGAGGAACGGCCATCCGGACCTCACGGCGAGGATGATGCCGAACGAGAGCAGGACAGCGGCGAGGAGCCAACGGCGCAGCATGGTTTCGACGCTACGGGATCCGGGCACCAGGGGCCGCTTGTGATCACCGTGGCCTCGCTCGTCCTCCTCGTCGGCGTGCTGGGCTTCGCCGTGGCCCGGCCGCGCGGGCTTCCCGAGGCGGTCGCCGCCGTACCGGCCGCGCTGATCGCCGTGGTCACCGGGTTGGTGCCGTGGCGCGACGCCGTACGCGAGCTGGCCGAGCTGGGTCCGACCGTCGGGTTCCTGGCGGCGGTGCTGCTGCTCGCCTATCTCGCGGACGAGGCCGGGGTCTTCCGGTACGCCGGGACGATCGCCGCGCGGTGGAGTCGCGGGTCGCCGCAGCGGCTGCTCGGGCTCGTCTTCGTCATCGCGTCCGTGGTGACGGCGGCGCTGAGCCTGGACGCCACCGTGGTGCTGCTGACCCCGGTCGTGTTCGCCACGGCGTCGACGCTGGCCGTACGCCCGCGGCCGCACGTGTACGCCTGCAACCACCTGGCGAACTCGGCGTCCCTGTTGCTGCCGGTGTCCAACCTCACGAATCTGCTCGCGATGTCGGCCGCCGGCCTGTCGTTCCTGACGTTCGCGGGGTTGATGGCGTTGCCGTGGCTCGCCGTCATCGCGGTCGAGTATCTGATCCTGCGCCGCTTCTTCGCCGACGACCTGGGTACGCCGCCGCATCCCGCCGACGTCCCGGCCGAGCGGCCGCCACGGTTCGCGCTGGTCGTGCTGGGGCTGACGCTGGCCGGTTTTGCGATCAGCGGGCCGGTGGGCGTCCACCCGGCCTGGGTCGCGCTGGGCGGTGCGATCGCTCTGGCCGTACGGCAGAGGGAGCCGGTGGGGACGCTCGTACGCAAAGCCAATCCGGGTTTCTGTCTTTTCGTCCTGGCCCTCGGCGTCGTGGTGCTCGCGGTGAGCCGCGGCGGGTTCGGCACGGTCGTCGACCGCGTGGCGCCGCACCGGCCGGACCTGCTCGGCCTGCTGCTGATGGCCGGCCTCGCCGCCGTGCTGGCGAACCTGCTCAACAATCTGCCCGCGACGCTGATGCTGCTGCCGCTGGCCGCGCACTCCCCGGGCCTGGTGCTCGCGGTCCTGCTGGGGGCCAACATCGGACCCAACCTCACGTACGTGGGTTCGCTCGCGACCCTGCTCTGGCGGCGGATATTGCACCACCGCGGCCATCCGCCGGTGACCGGGGAATTCCTCCGGCTCGGCGCGCTCACCGTTCCGGCGTGTCTGCTCGTGGGGGTGGCGTCGCTGTGGCTGGGTCTGCGAGTGTCGGGACTGTGAAGATCCTGGTGTGGCTCGACGAGGGCACATGGGAGGCCTGCATCGACGCGGCGCGCGACCTGCCCGGTGACGTGACGCTGCTGCATGTCTCCGACGTGGACACCGAGGCGGCGCTGAGCGGCTCCGCCGGGCTGCTGGGCCGGGTCGCCGGCGCCGATCCCGCCGGGCTGCTCGCGGCGGCCGAGCGCCGGTTGCTGGAGGCGGCCGCGGAACGGCTCGACCGGCACGCCGAAATTGTCACCGTGCGTGGTCGTCCTGAACACGAAGTGCTGGCCTTGTGCGCCTCCGCGGACCTGTTGATCCTGGCCCGGGACGGGGACCGGCGACGCCTCGGACCCCGCAGTCTGGGCCACCGTACGCGTTTTGTCGTCGATCACGCACCGTGCCAAGTTTTGCTCGTGTGGCCGGGCTCGCCGCCGCCGCTCGGCTCGATTCCATGATCAATTAGCAGGTCGGATGACGTACGCGTGTCGGTACCGTTTCGTCGAGTCGGCAGCGGGCCCTCGACCTGCGACAACTACTGAGAGTGTCTGTTAAGACGCCGCCCTAATATGTCGCCGTGACGCAAGGTATCAGGCGGAAAACCACCGGATCGGACAACTCGCTTCGGCCGCCCGTCGAAAAACTTTCGCAGATTCGCATCGCGCAGAGTTGTCTATGTCTGTCGTAAAGTTGACGTGTGAGAGTTGAGCAGCACTGGTGGAATGGTGACGTCCGGCTCGCGCGCCGGGACGTCTACGTCCGCACCAATGGAGAAGTCTGGGAGGTCGAAGCCCAGATGGGCGGCCCCCAGGGCAAATCCAAGGTGCAGCAGTGTCCGGGTAAGGCCTCCGCGCTGATCCTGGCTGACGCGTGGCGCGGTCCACGCTGGCGGTGGCGTCAGATCTGACGCCAGGAACCGCCGGGCTGCGCCGCATGCGACTTTCTCTCGGCCAGCCGACGACCGGGCCGGACCCCACGGGGTCCGGCCCGGTTCTGCTACACCGTCCTCATGCGCCCTCCCGCCGGTCAGGTTCTGCACTTCTCCGAGGATCCGCACATCGCGCGCTTCGAGCCGCACGTCGCGGCCACCGCCCGCGAACCGGAGCCGTACGTGTGGGCGGTCGACGCCGGGCAGGCGCCCTCGTACTGGTTCCCCCGCGACTGCCCCCGCGTGCTGGCCTGGACCGGGCCGGACACCACGGACGCCGACCGCCGCCTGCTCAGCGCGGGACGCATGCACGCCGTCGAATACGCCTGGCTGCATCGGATGCAGACCACCCGGCTGTACGCCTACCGCTTCGACGCCGGGCCGTTCCGTCCGATGGGGACACCACGGCCGCACGCCATGGTCGCCACCGAGCCGGTGACGCCGCTGGGCCCGCCCGAGCCGGTCGGGGATCTGCTGGCCCTGCACGAGGACGCGGGGATCGAACTGCGGCTCGTCCCGGACCTGTGGAGCCTGTGTGACGCCATCGTCGCGTCATCGCTGCAGTTCAGCGGCATCCGGCTGCGCAATGCGGATGCTCGTTCGTAATCCGGACGGACGTGGTGTGCGCCATCCGAAGATCAAAGCGATCTAGATTGGGGAGCCGCGCAACCAGGACGAAAGCGATCCCATGCAGGCCACCGTCACCGATCACCGCACCGACGTCGCCGTGGTCCGCCTGAGCGGCGAACTCGACGCCGACACCGCCCCGAAGCTGCACGACCTCATCGCGAACCTGCTCGAACGGCCGGTCCCACGCATCGTCGTGGACCTCTCGGCGCTCAATTTCTGCGACTCCGTGGGGCTCAGTGCGTTCATCACCGCGAAGCAGGTCATCGACGCCCGCGGTGGCTGGCTCAGCTTCGCCTGCGCCAGCAGATTCGTCGCGGAGCTGCTCGACACCGTGGGGCTGAGCCGCTACTTCGCGATCTTCCCCGAGGTGGACGACGCCATCGCGGCGGCGCGCATCTAGCGCGGCCGCCCGCTACGTCGCCGCCCGGTCTCGCCGACGTCGTCAGCGGTGTCCGGCCTGCGACGCCCGGCTGTGCCGTCGAGCCGGCCGGGACCCCCGAAGCTCAGGAAGCGATCCACTTCGTCGTCCGTGAGCGGGGCTTGCCCTGCATGTGAACGAGACCGATGTCCCGAAGGCGTTGCAGTGCCCGGATGACCGGTTGGTGTGCCAAACCCGTGGCGCTCTCCACCTCAGCTCTCGAGGTCATGCCGTGCCGCACGGCGGCAAGAACCTCCCGCTCGATCTCGGTGAGATTGACCTGGTGTGCGGGATTGCCGAAGTCTGAGCGATCCAGCAGTTCGGTCTCCTCTACGCCTGAGCCCACCAGGCGGTAGACCGCGGCTCCGCGAGTGCCTATCTGTTCGATCACGCCCCGGTCCACCAGATCGCGCAACTCGCGACTCGCCGCTCTGCTGTCGTGCACACCGGTGGAGGCCCGATAGCTGCTGTTGTTCAGAACAGCGCCGTTGCGCATCATCGCGAGGGCGGTCATCTGCGACCGTGTCAACGGTCCGTCGCTCAGTGTGCTGAGCCATTGCAGCGCTTCCTCGTCCAGGAGGGTGTGGTTGGGGAACTCTGCAGTGAAAGTCGAGACATCGTCGACGAAGCCAGGCGGCTCCATGCCGGCTTCTGTCAATGCCACGAGCATCCTTGCGATCCCTGTGCCTCGGTTCTCGCAGACCATGTGGCCGTCCCCGAACGGCGTGTCCTCCAGGATCTTCAGGAGCACCCTGTTCCGGGATGACGTCACGGTCGTCACGCCGAGAGACCGCACGTCGACCGGCCCGTACAGCCCGCCGGGATTCCGGATGACAAGCCGGTCCGGGTACAGCTCCACCTGAACTTGAGTGCCTCTGGCGAACTCCGAATAGTCCCGGTGCACGAGGGCGTTGACCAAGGCTTCCCGCAGCACTTCTTCGGGATACTCCCACTCGTCGACCCGGAAGATCCCCGACACGATGCTCCGCCGGCGCATGTTGCGTTTCAGGATCCGGATGCACTCCGCGACCATGAAGGGGATGGGACCGTCGATCGACCTGTTCTCGGTGAAGCGCTCGCCTGCCCGACCCAGATGTCCCGGCTCTGACGCCGGGTAGGCGACGAAGGTGATGTCGAGCTGAGGCTCGAAAGTCTGGGGATACAGGCCGAAGACGAGGAGGCCGGCGAGCGTGGGAACAGTGCGGCCCTCGTGCGTCGTCAGGACGTTGAGCATCCTCAGGGCCCGCTCGTCGTCCACCCGGCGGAAGACATCGCTTCTCGTCTCCCGTATCCGGCGCAGAAAGGCGCGGATCAAATCCTGATCCAAGTCGTCGAAGCCGGCGGATACGACAGGCTCCAAGTCGTGCTTCTGCTCCCTTCGGTTCGACAGAAGCACGCTGACCTCGTAGTCGGTCAGCTTGCGATCGCCGTCGCTGACGCGGATCCGCGAACCTGCCCACGGACCGAGCGACCTCTTGTGGCAGGGCCGCTGATCTCTCGGTAGTTGAGGCACCTCGCAAACGATCACCATGCGGTTCTCGACAGCGATGGAGTAGATCTCAGCCCGCACCGGAGGCTCCATCTCCGAGCAGACAGCGGCCAGCTGCGACTCTTGACCACCCGGATCCTGCACGCCAGTGACCTGGAAGCCGGACTTCTCGTCGACGCCGAGCAGGATGAACCCGCCCATGGCGTTCGAGAAAGCGCTGATGGTCTCCCAGATGTTCGCCGGCAGGCCGCCTTGCGCCCTTTTGACCTCGCAGGTCAGCGTGTCATTTCCGATGCTGCGGAGGCTGTTGATCAGCTCAATGACGTCGTCCGCGTTCACCTGCACCCCCTCCGTCGCCCCGAGGTAGACCCACCTCTGTACTTCAGCTGTGTATCACTGTATCTCGCCTCGGCTTGCTGTGTGACGACACTGGGCGCTCTGTTGATACACAGCAGGCCCGCCTGTGCTGCGTGAAACGTGAGAGACTACTCTCGAGAGATGTCTCTCACGAATCCGTTCGGCGACGTGGAGGTCACCGACCCGCAGGCGATGCGCGCGCTTGCTCATCCCGTACGCCTGGCGATCCTGTCTTCTCTCCAGCGCAACGGGCCCGCGACCGCGACCGGACTGTCGGCGCACGTCGGCGCGACGCCGTCCGTGACCAGCTGGCATCTGCGGCACCTCGCCGGCTTCGGGCTGGTCACCGACGCCGACCCGGACGAGGTGCCAGGCGACCGCCGGCAGCGGTGGTGGAAGGCCGTGGCGCGCGGCTTCTCGGTGCGGATGGGCACCGACCCCGAGTCGCAGACCGCCGGCCGGGCCCTCGGCGATCAGTTGATGATCACCGCGCAGGAGCAGGCCACCGCCTGGACGACGGACATCGCGCCGCACCTGCCCCCGGAATGGCTGCGGCTCTCCGGCGTCTCCAACACGACTGTGCCGCTCACCGCCGAGGAGCTCGCCGGCCTCGAGGCGAAGATCGACGAGCTGATCGCGCCGTACGTGCACCGCGCCGAGGCCGACGCGCCGGACGGGGCACGCAAGGTCCGGATACTCCGGCACTACCTGCCGTCATGACCGGCTTCGGCAAGCTCTGGGCCGGGCAGACGATCTCCCAGTTCGGCGACCGGATCACCGAGCTGGCGCTGCCCGTCATCGCGGTGGTCGGCCTCAGCGCGGGCCCGACGCAGGTCGGGCTGCTCACCGCCGCCGTCTGGACGCCGAACCTGTTCGCGGTGCTCGTCGGCTCCTGGGTGGACCGCCGTCCCGACCGCCGCCGGCTGCTCATCGCCGCGGACCTGCTGCGGGCGGCCGCGCTGATGAGCCTCCCGGTCGCCCATTGGCTCGGCGCTGTCACGCTCACCCAGCTCTTCGCGGTGGCCCTGCTCGCCGGTGCGGGACAGGTGCTGTTCTCCTCGGCGTACCCGTCGTTCTTCGTGGCCCTCGTCCACCGCGACCGGTACGTCGACGCCAACAGCAAGCTGAGCATCAGCCGCTCGGCGTCGTTCGTGGCCGGGCCGGCGCTCGGCGGCCTGCTGATCCAGGCCCTGACCGCGCCGATCGCCCTGCTCGCCGACGCGCTGTCGTTCCTCGCCTCGGCCCTGCTGATCACGCGGATCAAGACCGGGCCCGCGCCGGTCTCGGCCTCGGCATCCCCGCTGTCGGGTCTGCGGTACGTGCTGCGCCACGAGTACCTGCGCGCCGGGCTGGGCTGCGTGACGACGGTCAACTTCTTCGGGTTCGTGGCGCAGGCGCTGCTGGCGCTCTTCGCGACCCGTACGCTCGGCCTCCCGGTCTCCCTGCTCGGTCTGGCCCTCGGCTTCGGCGCGTTCGGCGGCCTCGCCGGCGCGGCGCTGGCCCCCCGCATCTCCCGGCGCTTCGGCGTCGGCCGGACCATGCTCCTCGGCGCCGTCCTGTTCCCGGCCCCGACCGCCGCGATCGCCGTGGCTGCCGGGCCGTCATGGCTGGCCGCGGCGGTGCTGGGTGCGGCCGAGGCGGTGGCGGGCTTCGGAGTGATGCTGATGGACATCAACCTGAACTCGGTGATGGCCGTGGCCATGGCCGACGAGATGCGCAGCCGGGTCGCCGGCGTCTACGGCACCATCAACTACGGCGCGCGTCCGCTCGGCGCCGCGGTCGGCGGGCTGCTCGGAGACCTGCTCGGCCTGCGGCCCACGCTGCTGGTCGCGGCCGTGGGCGGGGTGCTGGGCTCGCTGTGGCTGGTCCGGTCGCCGTTGCCCCGCGTACGGACGATGGACGAGGTCAGCGCGGTTCCGGCGTGAGCTCCAGGCTCTCCCGGAGGCGCCGGTACTCCCCTTCCGTACCGATGGCCGCCCGGTGCTCGGGATGGGTGACGTAGTGGTGGATGACCCGCGAGAGGAACCACACGTCGACGCCGGTCACCGTCCTGAGCTCCCAGCCTCGCGGCAGCCCACGCCGGCGCACCAGCTCGGGACGCCGGTAGGTGAACGCCACCTGGCCGTCCTTGCCACCCGGATACGCGGGCTGATCGAGCGCGAACGCCTCCCACGGGACGACCAGTGATCCGACGGCAGTGCGGTGCACCACACCGTCGCGCCGCAGCTGAAAGTCCTGGCCGACCCACGTGGCGCGGATCAGCAGGCCGAGCGCTACCGCGCACAGGACCACGACGACCAGGTCAAGCTGCCAGAGCTCGTCCCGCTCCGCGACGTTGCGCAGGCTCGTCCCGACGTTCGAGCCCATGATCGGCACGTACGCGCCGAACAGGAAGACCGGGCCGGGGTTGACCGGCGTGCCGAACGCGGGCGGCTCCGACTCGAGCACCAAGGCCGCCTGCCGCCGATTGACGGCGGCGATCGCCAGGGCCAGGCCGACCAGCACGACGGCGATCGCCCAGGGGAAGAAGTGGCGTCCGGGGTCGAGGACGACGACGGCGAGCGCCACGAGGAGCTCGCAGCTCAGGATGAGGCGCCGGTGGCGGGCGGTCGCGGCCATCAGGCGGCTCAACATGATCAGAAGGTACGCCGCCCGCGCCAGGTGCCGCTGTCCCTGCGCCGACCACGGAAACGACGAAGGCCGGACCTTCGGGTCCGGCCTTCTACGTCTGCCTGCTCAGGCTGGCGGAGGATACGAGATTCGAACTCGTGAGGGTGTGAACCCAACACGCTTTCCAAGTCTGCGTACGCGAGTTCGCGAAGATCCTTCACGCGGCGTCACCTGCCAAGACAGCCGGGAAGCGGTCAGGGCCGGATGGTACTGAACCACCCCGACCGAGACGGAAATTGAGACGAGACGACACGATCGTCAACTTCCTACATCTGAGGACCGCATCGGCTCCGCTAGTGCGGCATGCTGGAGTGTCTTCTGATCGGCAGCAGGTACGAGCGGACGAGGCGCTGGATAGGCATGGATGGCAGCGAAGCGGAGAGTCCTGGACCGGAGGCCCCGACCGCGGCGGAACTTGGCCTGCGTCTCACAGGACAGCAACGAGCGCTGGTAGAAGCGCTCGAATCGCTAGAAACCCGACTTAAGAGGATGTACCTCGGCTCACTGATTGCTCTGCGTCAGGCGGAAAACACTGAGCGTTTTGTACAGGCTGCGCATACCTTGCGAGAGATGATCAATCTGGTTCCGGAGAGCTTGGGTTTCGTGAGCTCGGGCAAGCAGGATCGACTTGGTGACAAGCTTCAAAAACCGGAGCTGAAATGGAAGGGCGCCGTCGATCGCAGCAAGTGCAACAGCGATGGGCAGTGGACCGGTGAAATCGATCAGCCCCTCCGGCAGGCGCTAATCGCGCTGGATGAATTTTTCTCCTGGAAGGCGGAGAATAGGCCCAAGCGGCGGGACGAGCTTGCTGCGACATTGCGTCGCATGGACGCCTCCGGTAGGGATGTGCCTGGACCTCTAGCGGCAATAGCAGCGAGCGAGTGGGATATAACGCGAGATTACTTCATAAGCGTTTGCCACTATCGCAAGGATCCAGAAGAGGCAGAGTTCTATGCATATCTAGATTCTTTGGAGCGGTTCATGCTTGACCGACTTAGGCCGCGCACCTTCGCGGACTTCGACGTGGTCGATCAGATCATCGAGGAGGCGAACCGTGGCGATCGATCCTGAGCTCGTTGAGCGTGCTATACAACAAATCTCGAAGCGGCGCGCAAATTACGACTACTTTTTTAAGCGACTGGACTCGCCTGAGTGGGTGGCGCCATTGGCGAACAGAGGGCTTTTTGCGGATCCTCCGCAGCTGGAGGTTACGGATGAAGGGGTGAGGGCGCTAGCATGGCCTCCTTCCGAGTTCCTGGAACGGGTCGCCGCGAAGGACCCAGATACCGTCGTGGATGTGGCGCTCGGAATCGAGACTGACAATGAGCGCGTTCATGAAAACTTGGTCGGTATTGCAAAGAGGGTTCCGCTCTCGTCTGGCCGCCCGCTCATTGCTAAGGAATTGGAGTGGCTTCGGCGTCGGAAGCATCTGTACTTTTCACTGCCAGGCGCAATTGTCGAGCTCGCGGCGAAGCTGGCGAAGGAAGGCGAGCCGCAGTTTGCTATTGACTTCGTTCGTGAGCTGTTCCGTCCACCGGCTCGCGACGAAGGTGATGAAGCCGATCCACTAGCTCCTATTTACGACCTCAAGAGCGACAAAATCTCCCAATGGCTGTATGCGACGCTGATAGATCAGGCCGTGGAGGATCTGGTCCATACTGCGCCGTCAGAGTTAATCAACTACCTTGTAAGTCTGGTCGATGAGGCTGCATTGATTTCCTACCCAAGGGAGTCGGAGCGCGGAGAGGACTATTCGCAAGTATGGCGACCTCGGCTAGATTCGGATGAGCGTAGCGATAGGAATATCTTTCAAGCCTCCGTTACGGCGCTTAGAAATGCTGTCAAGGAGGCGCGGCGAGCGGGAATCGTCTCCGATGAGCTCCTGCTTGACCAGCTACTCCGAGGTCGAAGCAGAGTTCTACGTCGAGTAGCGGCTCTGGCGTTAGCGTCAGAGCCTGCACCTGAGAGGAATGAGAACGTCGCTCGCATCCTCGTCGATAGGGAGGCGTTCTTCGCGGCTGAACCGAGTTATGAATACCGACGGCTGATGAGCCGCCAATTTGGGTATCTTGACGGCGCCGACCAGCGAACCATTTTGTCGTGGATCGAGGAAGGGCCAGACCTCAACAAGGTTCTGGAATCACGTGCACAACGTGGCGAATCCATGACTCCTTCAGAGAGCGCTAGGTATAGCGCAGTATGGCGCATACGGCGCCTGCACCTTATGGGCGACCAGCTTCCGGAGGAGTGGAAGCGCCGCCACTTGGCGCTAGTGGATGAATTCGGCCCTGCAGAGTTCATCACAAGTTTTGAAATCACGATGAGCTTTGGCGTGAAGAGCCCTGCGGACGCCGAAACTCTTGTTGGCCTTTCAGACGATGAAATATTGGGTCTGCTTCAGTCTTTTGAAGGCCACGTAGATCGGTGGAATGAACCATCTCCAGAGGGTTTGGCGAGGGAACTTAACCGCCTCGCTGAGATGGATCCAGATCGCGTGTCTCGCTTCGCCCCGCAGTTGAGCCGACTCCGACCCATCTATGCTCAGTGGGCACTTATAGGCATCACTAGCGGCCTGCGGGAAGGACGGCAGGTTGCTTGGCGGTCACTCGTTCCATTGTTGGCTTCGGTAGCGCAAATGGACGTCGACCGCGACGAGGATGCCCGAGGCGACGACGACTATGGTCGGTGGGGATGGGTGAAAAAAGAGGTCGCTGGCGTCCTGGAGGAAGGATTCCAGCGCGAAGAGTCTGCTGTTCCGCTAGATCTTCGATTCCAGTGTTGGGATGTGCTTGCTAAGCTTTGCGAGGATTCTGATCCTACTCCGGAATACGAGGCTCGCTACGGCGGCTCGAACATGGATCCGGTAACCCTATCGCTGAACACGACGCGAGGACGGGCGCTACGAGCAGTGGTCTCTTATGCCCTCTGGGTGAGCCGACTTGTAGAAGCGAATGCAAAAGCAGGCAATGGCCCAACTGGGTTCAGATTGATGCCCGAAGTGCGAGATGTCTTGGCGCGACACCTAGACGTGACCGTGGAACCATCGCAGGCGATTCGCGCTGTCTACGGCCAGAGGTTCCCTTGGATCTTGTTGGTTGACGAGGATTGGGCGAGCGCAGCTGCCCCTGTCATCTTCCCAACCAATGGTGATGCTTCGCCTTTGAAAGACGTGGCGTGGACCGCCTACCTACTGTACTGCCAGCCGTATAACTCCTGCTTTAGGGCCTTGCGGCAACAGTATGAGACCGCTGTTGATCGTGCGAGCCATGACTACGGGGATTCCAGCTGGATTGGTGGAGGTCCTGCTACATCCGCCAAGAAGCTGGGCGAGCATCTTGTTGCCTTTTATCTGCGTGGACTGCTGGATTTGCGAGACGAAGGCGGACTCCTGGATAGGTTTTTCGCAAATGCGCTGCCTGAAACCAGGAAGTGGGCCATTGAGTTCTTAGGTCGCGTGTTGCGTGATGCGGACGACCTCCAGGCGGAAACTGTTGCGAAGGCTCAGGCCTTTTGGGAATGGCGAAAGGAAAGACTCCAACATGAGCGCCCCCAGCATCGGGACACCGAGGCTGCCGCAATCTCCTGGTGGGCTTCTAGTAGCCGGCTTGAACAGGAATGGCGGCTCAGTCAGATTGAGTTCGTTCTCTCGTTGGGTGTATCGCCGGAGCCGGAGTTCGTGACACTTGCCGCGTTGGCGGATGTAGCGGAGCAGTATCCGCTGCGTGCTGTACGCGCTCTAAGGACTTATCTAGAGCGCATCAAAGAAGGTTGGAGCATCTACGCTGGGCGTAATGAAATCAGACAGATTCTAAGCCGCGCGCTTGAGGTGAAAGATCCAGATGCGGCCGAGGCGGCGCGGGATACCGCTCACTGGCTAGGGTCTCTCGGCTTCGTTGAGTTTCGCGACTTGATTCGCAATCCTTAGCAGACCACAGGTCCCTTGTCGGATTGCGAGCGGGTCGTACGCTATTGTGCCGGTTGATCTGCCTGCCTGTCCTGTATCATTGTGGTTCTTCGATTATGAACTGGAGTATCGCTGTGGTTGCAGTCGAGCGGACGCTGGTCCTTTTGAAGCCGGATGCCGTCGCACGGGGCCTTATCGGCCGTGTGCTTCAGCGCTTCGAGGAGGCCGGCCTGAAAGTTGTCGGGACTAAGTGGGTGTTTGAAAAGTTCTCATGTAGACGGTGCGCCGACATGACGTCGGTGGTCGGCTCGGGCAGAGTGGCGCGGTGTCATCGCGCCGTGGTTACCCCTCTGACCTGACCGATGCCCAGTGGGAGCTGGTCAAGGATCTGCTTCCCGAGCCGAGTGGGGACGGCAGGCCCGAGAAGCATCCGCGCCGCGAGATCGTCAACGCGATCCTCTACCTGGTTCGCTCGGGGTGTCCGTGGCGGTACCTGCCGGCGGATCTGCCGCCGTGGCAGACGGTGTACTGGTACTTCACCCGGTGGGAAGACACCGGCGTCACGGAGAGATTGCTCGCCGTGCTGCGGGTCAAAGCCCGCGTGGCGCAGGGCCGTGAGCCAGAGCCGTCGGCCGGGGTGCTTGACTCGCAGAGCATCAAGGGCGCCGACACCGTGGGCCGGGACTCGCGCGGCTACGACGCGGGTAAGAAGATCAACGGTCGCAAGCGGTTCATCGTCACCGACACCGCCGGCCTGCTGATCACCGTTGCCGTTCTGGCCGCGTCGTGGCAGGACCGCGACGGCGGCAAGACCGCCTTGCTCGGCATGTATCTGACCTGCCCGGTCCGGCACGTCTTCGCCGATTCCGGGTTCGCCGGCCGGTTCGTCGATTGGGCCCGCGACACGCTCAGAACCACGGTCGAGATTGTGCGCAAACCCGCCGAGCAGCGCGGGTTCGCCGTCCATCCACGCCGTTGGGTGGTGGAGAGAACGCTGGCCTGGCTCACCGCGCACCGCCGCCTGGCCCGCGACTACGAACGCCACCCGGGAGTCTCCGAAGCCGTCATCCGCTGGGCTGCCATCAACGGCATGCTCCGCCGGATCACCCGCGGACACCCTGCCCGCCGCCAACGCCGCCGCACCTTCACCTGGCCCTGATCAACATCTCAAACACTCACTAAGGCGTAAGCCGAACGGAGCGTCAAGCATCTACCAGGGCGGCGACGGCAGGTGGCACGGCCGAGTCACGATGGGCGTCCGAGACGACGGCAAGCCCGATCGACGCCACGTCGAGCGCAGGACCGAAGCTGACGTGATTCGCGCAGTCCGGAAGCTGGAGCGGGAACGCGACTCAGGCCGGGTGCGGAAGGCCGGCTCTTCTTGGACCGTCGCTAAGTGGCTCACCCACTGGGTCGAGGAGATCGCGGCACCATCGGTCAAGGCAAACACCGCCGCCGGTTACCGCGTTGCCGTCAACGTGCATCTGATCCCAGGCGTCGGAGCTCACCGACTTGAGAAGCTCACGCCCGAGCACATCGAGAAGTTGACCCGCAGGATGGAGAAGAACGGCAGTAAGCCCGGGACGGCACATCAGGCGTTCCGGACGCTGCGGACCGCGCTGAACGAAGCGATGCGCCGCGGACACCTAACCCAAAATCCGGCGAGCCTCGTCAAGTCGCCCAGGCTCACTGCCCTCGAAGTTGAGCCGTACTCGGTGGCCGAGGTGCAGCGCATTTTTGAGGCAGCCAGAGAGCGTCGGAACCGCGCGCGATGGGCGATCGCGCTGGCGCTCGGGCTGCGGCAGGGAGAAGCGCTCGGCCTGAAGTGGGAGCACCTCGACCTCGAGAAGCAAACGCTACGCGTTCGCCGTAACCGGCTGCGGCCGAAGTACGAGCACGGATGCGGCGGCAAGCCATGCGGCAAGAAGGCGGGCTACTGCCCACAGCGAAAGCAGACGAACGAGGACACGGACGACACGAAATCGGCCGCCGGCCGCAGGGTGATCGGCCTTCCCGCGAGCATCGTTCAGCTCTTGCAAGAGCACCGGCAAGCACAGGACAAGGATCGGCGGACCGCCGGCCAGCTCTGGCAGGAAGGTGGTTGGGTGTTCACCTCGCCGACCGGTCGCCCGCTGAATCCGAACACCGACTATCACGAATGGAAGAAGCTGCTCAAGGACGCTGGGGTCCGGGACGGCCGACTTCACGACGCGCGACACACGGCGGCAACCGTGCTGATGCTCCTCGGCGTTCAGGAACGCGCGGCCATGGACGTGATGGGCTGGGCTACGACGAGCATGGCCGCGCGGTATCAACACGTCACGGACCCTGTGCGTGCCGACATCGCCCGGCGCGTCGGCGGCCTGATCTGGACGGGCCATGAGGCACCCGACAGCGAGACCCAGGGGCGGCCGGAAGGCCGGAGTAGGTCGGTCGTGAGACGGACACTTAGGCGGAAACAGAACCCAGAGGCCGATTGTGGGGTCCGACCTGCTCGCTGACTCCGTGGGTAAGTGTCGGTACCCCGAGGCCTAATGGTGGGCGCCAAGCGTGAGGAGTGCAGAACGCTCCTACGGGTGACCTGACAGAGGGGAAGACCAAGACCCATGAAAACAAGCGCCCTGTTGGCGGGGCAGTTCGCGGCGGCCGTGGCGGCGGGAGGCCTACCTGTCGTCGCAGGTGCCTTCCTGCTAGTGATCGCCGTTGTCGGTGCACTGTGCTGGGCGGCGGCAAGTAGCCAGCGAGCAAGGAACCTGGCAGTGATCATCGGGGCCATGCGAACCGGGCAAAGGGTGACCGGCCGACCGGCGGAGGAGCCGGATGAGCCGCCTGCTGGAACCGCCACATAGCCGGATGACTCACATCCGCTACGACCGCTAGCCGGGCAATTGAGACGGAAACTGAGACGGAGATGCTTGAAGGCCGGACCCGTTGGGTCCGGCCTTCAACGTCTGCCCTGGTGAGAGCTGGCGGAGGATACGAGATTCGAACTCGTGAGGGTGTGAACCCAACACGCTTTCCAAGCGTGCGCCCTAGGCCTCTAGGCGAATCCTCCGTCCGACAGGATACAGACCCCGCCGACCGGGTTTGCCGGGACCACCCCGTGTCCGCTCCGCACCGCCGGGTACCCTGGTCACCAGCCCCTCGTGCGGCGCGTACCCCGTGAACCTCCCCAGGGCCGGAAGGCAGCAAGGATAAGCGGGCTCTGGCGGGTGCACGAGGGGTCCTTCACTTCTGGGGCACGGCGTTTGTTCTTGTCACACCCTCGACGGAGAATGGCGCGGTCGTCCAGAGGAGGCAGGAGTGGCACTGGCCCTCTACCGCAAGTACCGGCCGCGTACGTTCGCCGAGGTCATCGGGCAGGAGCACGTCACCGAGCCGCTGTCGCAGGCGTTGCGCAGCGGGCGGTTGCACCATGCGTACCTGTTCTCCGGCCCGCGCGGGTGCGGCAAGACGTCCAGCGCGCGGATTCTCGCCCGGTCGCTGAACTGTGAGCAGGGACCCACTCCCGAGCCGTGCGGCACGTGTGCGTCCTGCCGGTCGCTGGCGAACGACGGCGCCGGGTCGATCGATGTCATCGAGATCGACGCGGCCAGCCACGGTGGTGTGGACGACGCGCGCGACCTGCGGGAGAAGGCGTTCTTCGCGCCCGCCAGCAGCCGCTACAAGATCTATGTCATCGACGAGGCGCACATGGTCTCGTCGGCCGGCTTCAACGCGCTGCTCAAGCTCGTGGAGGAGCCGCCGGAGTACGTCAAGTTCATCTTCGCCACGACCGAGCCGGAGAAGGTGCTCGGCACGATCCGGTCGCGGACCCATCACTACCCGTTCCGGCTGATCCCGCCGGCGGTGCTGCGGCCGTACCTCCAGCAGCTGACCGAGGCCGAGGGCGTCCACGTCGACCCGACGGTGTTTCCGCTGGTCGTGCGTGCGGGTGGGGGAAGCGCCCGGGACACGCTGTCGGTGCTCGACCAGCTCATCGCCGGGGCCGGGCCGGAGGGCGTCAGCTACGCGCGGGCGGTCGCGCTGCTCGGTGTCACCGACGTGGCGCTCATCGACGAGATGTGCGACGCGCTGGCCGCGGGGGACGGCGCCGCGGCGTACCAGACGATCGACCGGGTGGCCGAGGCCGGCCACGACCCCCGCCGTTTCGCCTCCGACCTGCTCGAACGCTTCCGCGACCTGATCATCCTGCAGCAGATCCCCGACGCGGTCACCAAGGGCTTGATCGACGGCCCCGCGGACCAGCTCGACCAGATGGCGGCCCAGGCCACCCGCCTCGGCCCGGCGACGCTGTCGCGCTGCGCGGACATCGTGCACAACGGCCTGGTCGAGATGCGCGGCACGACCGCCCCGCGCCTGCTCCTCGAGCTGATCACGGCCCGCATGCTCCTGCCGGGCGCGGACGACTCCAGCGGCGCGCTGCTCCAGCGACTGGAGCGCATGGAGCGGCGGCTCACGCTGACGACCGATTTTGATCCCGTACGCCAGGAGCACGCGTCCCCGCAGCCCACGGAGCCGAACGGGGCGGCTGCCGCTCCGGCCGGCTCGGCAGACGCGCGGGCGGCGGGACCCGGCGGCTTGTCCGCGGGTCCGGGCGGTGGCGGCTTGTCTGCGGCGCGTGCGGCGGCTGCTGCGGCGGGGCGGCGCACCGGGCCGCCGGCGGCTCCTCAGTCGTCTCCTGCCGCGCCGGCAGCTGATGCAACGGCGGCTGCCGGGGCTGCTTCTACTTCCGCACCTCCAGTTGCCCCTGCTGCACAGGTCGCGTCCGCTGCGCCGGCTGCTGCTGCGCCGGTTGCCGTCTCTCCCGCGGCTGAACCGGAATCCGCAGTGGTCGTGTCCGCGGCTGCTGATCCGTCGCCGGTGTCAGCGCAGCCGGCCGCCGAACCTGAACCGGCTCCGCAGGCCGACGTTCCCGTCGAACCGGTGTCCCCGATAGCGGCGCCGGCTCCCGAACCGGTGCCCCCGGCCGCCGCGCCGACTGGCGCCCCGGTGTCGTCGGTCGCGGGGCCGGCTGCCGCCCCGGTGTCCCCGGCTGCGGCGCGGGCCCCCGAACCACGGCGGGCCGAGCCGGCCGGGATCATGCCGGACGCCCCCGACGAGCTCGCGACCGGCGCCGACGCCGGGGTGCCCGGCCGGCTCTCCGCCGCCGCCATCCGTGAGGTGTGGCCCGAGGTCATCCGCGTGGTCGGCCGGAAGAGCAAGAAGATCGCCGCGCTGGCGCAGGGCGCCACGGTCCGCGACCTCGAGGGGCAGACGGTCGTCCTGACGTTCCGCTTTCCCGCGCACGCGAAGATGGTCGCCGCCGAGCCCCAGTTGATCGCCGACGCCCTGTACGAGGAGCTGGGCGGTCGCTGGCAGATCCGCTGCGACGTCGCGGGGGAGAGCGGGCCGTCGCAGGGCACCAGCCGTGGGCCTCAGGGCAGCGGAAGTGGTCCGGGAGGGCGTGGAGCCGGGGGAGCGGCCGGGCCAAAAGCCGGCGGTCCCGCGCGCGCCGATGCCGCTCAGCAGGTTGCGCCGGCTCAGGGGCGTACGGGATCGGCTCGTGAGGCGGTCACCGCGCCGCAGGCCGGCTCCGGGGATGACGACGACGGCGGCTGGCCGGAACCGGTCCGGCCCGGCGGTCTCGGCACCGCCCCGTCCGCGGCGTCCCCCGCCGGTGCCGTCCCGGCCGGTTCCGCGGCGGACGACGAGGACGACGAATGGCCGGAGCCCGTCCGGCCGGGCGGCAACACGCCGGCCGCGGGCCACAACGCCGATCCCGGTAGCGCCGGATCACCCGAGGACCGCGACGGTTCGGTAGCCCGAGCACCCGGCCCGTCGGGCACCGACGGGGTGGCGGCCGCCGCTGATTCCGGAGCAGCGACGGTGGCCGGCTCCGCGACGGCGACGCCGTCCGCCAGCCGGCAAGCGCCTTCACCTGGCGGCCACGCTGCGCCTTCACCTGGCGGCCACGCTGCGCCCTCACCTGGCGGCCGCGCTGCGCCCTCACCTGCCGGCCACGCTGCGCCCTCACCTGGCGGCCACGCTACGTCCCCATCCACGGACCGGGCAGCTCCGTCACCTGCTGGCCGCGCAGCGCCGTCGGCTGCCGGATCCGTCCGGGCAGCGACCGCATCGGATTCGGCTTCGGCGCCGCGGGTCGTCGAGCCTGCAAGGAGCACTACCGCCGGCTCGGGGCAGGTTGCGACGAGCGGTCGCGGGGGCGGGGGCGCGCCCAGCAGTGGCCTGGCCGCAGCCCGGGCGGCCGCCGCGCGGGGAGCGGGTGCCGTGGCCGCCGCGCGCACGGCGCCGAGTCCGGCCGGGGGCGTCGGCGGTGGCGGAACGCGCCCGGCCGCGGGGCCGGCCGGGACCGCCGCGCGCGCAGGCGGGGACTCCTGGTCGGACGGTTCGCCGACCGAGGAAGCCCCGTACGACCCTGAGTACGACGGGCCGCCGCGCGCCGCCGACGGGGCCGTGTGGGAGGGGTTCGATCCCGGGGACGAGCCGCTCGACGACGTGATCGACGAACGGACCGCTCGGCAGAGCAGCGAGCAGCAGGCCGTGCAGTTGCTGCGGGAAGCCTTCGGGGCGGAGAAGATCAGCGAGTCCTGACCCGGCTCCCGGCCGGCCGGGCCGGGCACGGGACAATGGAGCCGACCACCCCCTGACAGAGGAGTTATGCGATGCGCCCCGGTGGACAGCCGAACATGCAGCAGATCATGAAGCAGGCGCAGAAGATGCAGCAGCAGGTCGCCCAGGCGCAGGCCGAGCTGGCCGCCGCCGAGCTCACCGGCACCGCCGGCGGCGGGCTCGTCACCGTGGTGGTGACCGGGCTGGGCGAGTACAAGTCCGTGAAGATCGACCCCAAGGCGGTCGACGCCGACGACGTCGAGACGCTGGAGGACCTGGTGCTCGCCGCGATCCACAACGCCGCCGAGGCGCAGCGCGAGCTCACCGAGCAGAAGATGGGCCCGGCCACCGGCGGTCTCGGCGGCCTGACCCTGCCGGGGTTCTGAGCCCGTGTACGAAGGCGCCATCCAGGACCTGATCGACGAGCTGGGGCGGTTGCCGGGCGTCGGCCCGAAGAGCGCCCAGCGGATCGCGTTCCACATCCTCTCCGCCGACCCCGCCGACGTGAACCGGCTGGCCACCTCGCTGCGCAAGGTGAAGGAGCTGGTCCGCTTCTGCACGACCTGCTTCAACGTCGCCGAGTCGGAGCAGTGCCGGGTCTGCCGCGACCCGCGCCGCACCAACGAGGTGCTCTGCGTGGTGGAGGAGCCCAAGGACGTCGTGGCGATCGAGCGGACCGGCGAGTTCCGGGGCCGCTACCACGTCCTGGGTGGCGCCATCAATCCGCTCGAGGGCATCGGGCCGGACAACCTCCGCATCCGGGAGCTGCTCCTGCGCCTCGGCACCGGCGAGGTGAAGGAGCTGATCCTCGCCACCGACCCGAACACGGAAGGCGAGGCGACGGCGACCTACCTGGCGCTGATGGTCAAGCCCATGGGGATCGCGGTCACCCGGCTGGCGAGCGGCCTCCCGGTCGGCGGCGACCTGGAGTACGCGGACGAGATCACGCTCGGCCGTGCCTTCGAAGGCCGCCGCGCCGTCTGACGGCCGCACAGCGCTAGGGCCAGAGCCGCGTGTGTGCCGGGCCGCGTGAGGGCCGCGCCGCGTGAGGGCCGCGCCGCGTGAGGGCCGCGCCGCGTGAGGGCCGGTCTGGCCCGTCGGGCTGGGTCGCTGCGCGCGGCCAGCCGGCGCCGTCACCGAAAGCTCGCCGTCCCGGCAGTGCCCGGCCGTGCAGAAGACTCGCCATCCCGGCAGTGCCCGGCCGTGCAGAAAGCTCGCCGCACAGGCAAAAGCCGGCCTCATCCGAAAGCCCACCCGACCCTCCCGCAGATGCGTCACATCGCCCGAGCCGTTTGGTGGGTTCTTCCGGCAAAGCGCGCGGTGTGCCCGTTCGGTCCGTTACGGTGCGGGCGTACGGATGTGGTGTCGGTAACAGATCACGCTGCCATCACGGCGCGGCCTGAACTTGGTTACGAGGGCCGGAGGGTCTTGACCCGCGCCGCCGAGTACGTGAGCGTTCCTCTCGTGCGGCGGCGCAACCCGTTCGCACGTTCGGCATGCCGGCCCGGCGTCACCATCGCTGGGGCCGGCTGAAGCACTCCACGTACGCGACAACCGATCGGTTGCCCGCACGGCGGGGCCGGACCGATCCGGGGTGACGCTGGCCCGGCTCGGCGGAGGTGCCGTGGTGCGGACGCCGGGAGAGGACCGGGCGCTCCATGGTCGTTGGACCCGGCACGGTCTCTGACCAGGCTCCGGTGGCACCGGACCCCGCCGAGGGCAGCGTTCCCGGCAAGGCGATCGAGGGCCGTTCGCTCGGCCGCATCGCCTGGACCCGGCTCAAGCGCGACAAGGTCGCCATGGCGGGCGGCTACGTCGTCGTCTTCCTGATCCTGGTCGCGGTCTTCGCCCCGTTGATCGTCAAGTTCCTGGGCGATCCGCCGAACGAGTTCCACCAGAACCTCATCGACGTCAACACGTTGGCGCCGAAGGGCGGTACGGGGATCAGCGGCGACCATCTGTTCGGCGTCGAGCCGCAGAACGGCCGCGACATCTTCAGCCGGGTCGTCTACGGCGCCCGCATCTCACTGTTGATCGCGTTCCTCGCGACCGGCCTTTCCGTCGTCATCGGCGCCACCCTCGGTGTGGTGGCCGGCTTCTTCGGCGGCTGGGTCGACGCGCTGATCAGCCGGGCCATGGACGTCTTCCTCGCCTTCCCGCTGCTGGTCTTCTCGATCGCGCTGGCCGGCGTCATCCCGGACACGGCGTTCGGGCTGAGCGGGGACGCGCTGCGGATCGCCATGCTGATCTTCATCATCGGCTTCTTCAGCTGGCCCTACATCGGCCGCATCGTGCGCGGGCAGACGCTGTCGCTGCGGGAACGTGAGTTCGTCGACGCCGCGCGCAGCCTCGGCGCGCGCGGGCCGTACATCATCTTCAAGGAGCTTCTGCCCAATCTTGTAGCGCCCATCCTGATCTACGCGACGCTGCTCATCCCGACGAACATCCTGTTCGAGGCGGCGCTGTCGTTCCTCGGGGTCGGGGTCCGCCCGCCCACCGCCAGCTGGGGCGGCATGCTCTCCGACGCCGCCCGCTTCTACACGATCTGGCATTTCATGTTCTTCCCGGGCATGGCCATCTTCATCACCGTGCTGGCCTTCAACCTGTTCGGTGACGGCCTGCGCGACGCCCTCGACCCCAAGGGCCGACGCTGATCAAGTGCCGGACGACTTTCTCGCCAGCCAGGCGGTCCGCAAACGGACCGTTCCTTCAGGGAGGTTGCTACAAGTGATCCAGAGAACAAGGGTGCTGGTGGCCGCTACGGCCGCTCTGGCGCTCGGATTGACCGCCGCGTGCGGCGGTGGCAAGGACGACTCCAGCTCGGGCAGCTCCTCCAAGGCGGAGTTCAACGCCGCCCTGGACAAGGTGTTCAACCCCTCCGAGAAGAAGGGCGGCACCATCCGCCTGGCGAACTCGGGCGACTGGGACACCCTCGACCCGGGCGAGACATATTACGGCTACTCGTGGGACTTCCTGCGCCTGTACGGCCGCAGCCTGCTCACGTTCAAGGCCTCCCCGGGCGCGGCCGGCAACGAGCTGACCCCGGACCTCGCCGAGGGCCTGGGCGAGACGAACGACAACGGTAAGACGTGGACGTACAAGATCCGTAAGGGCGTCAAGTTCGAGGACGGCACCGAGGTCAAGGCCGCGGACGTCAAGTACGCGGTGCTGCGCTCGATCGACAAGGAGACGTTCCCGAACGGCCCCGCGTACTTCGAGCAGTTCCTCAACCTGCCGGCCGGTTACAAGGGCCCGTACAAGTCCAAGGACGTCAACACCGACCAGGCCATCTCGACGCCGGACGACAGCACGATCGTCTTCCACCTCAAGCAGGCGTTCGGTGGCTTCGACTACATGGCCGCGTTGCCGCAGACCGTTCCGGTCCCGCAGGCCAAGGACACGGGCGCGAAGTACAAAGAGCACGTGATCTCCACCGGCCCGTACATGTTCGACCAGAACAACCTGGGCAAGAACTTCACGCTCAAGCGCAACCCGAACTGGGACCAGGCGACCGACCCGTTCCGCAAGGCGCTGCCGGACAGCTTCGAGGTCTCGCTGAACGTCAACGCAGACGACATCGACAACCGGCTGCTCTCCGGCGACCTGGACATCGACGTGGTCGGCACCGGCGTGCAGCCGGCGACGCTGGGCCGCGTCGTGGGTGACCCGACGGCCAAGGCGGGCACGGACAACGCCAGCCAGAGCCGCCTCTGGTACACCTCGATCGTCGGCACGGTGAAGCCGCTCGACAACCTCGACTGCCGCAAGGCGATCCAGTACGCCGCGGACCGCACCGGCTACCAGACCGCGTACGGCGGCCCGCTCGCCGGCGGCGACATCGCCACCACGGTCCTGCCGCCCACCATTCCGGGTTACCAGAAGTTCGACCTGTACCCGGCGGGCCCGGACAACACCGGCGACCTGACGAAGGCCAAGGAGGCCCTGGCGGCCTGCGGCCAGCCGAACGGCTTCTCCACCAACATCGCCTACCGCGCCGAGCGGCCGAAGGAGAAGGCGACCGCAGAGTCGCTGCAGCAGTCGCTGGCCCGGGTCGGCATCAAGCTGACGCTCAAGCCGTTCCCGCAGGGTGACTACTTCTCGCAGTACGCCGGCAACCCGCCGTACGTGAAGGCCAACAACCTCGGCCTGACCGTCAACGGCTGGGGCGCCGACTGGAACGACGGCTTCGGCTTCCTCTCGCAGATCGTCGACAGCCGGGTCATCCGGGAGACCGGTGGCTCCTCCAACACCAGCGTCCGCGACCCCGAGATCGACAAGATGCTGGACGCGGCGGTGAGCAACACCGACGTCAAGGCGCGTGAGGCGCAGTGGGGCGCGATCGACAAGAAGGTCATGGAGGACGCGTTCATCCTCCCCGGCGTCTACTCCAAGGCGCTGCTGATCCGTCCGAAGAAGCTCACCAACGTGTACGTGAACCCGGCGTACGCGATGTACGACTACGTGGCGCTCGGCGTCGCGTGACCACCACCTCTGGCGTCCTAGTTCCGATTGGGTAGGTGAAGGCAGCAGGCGGCCGGTCCGGGGCGACCCGGGCCGGCCGTCGTAGCCGGGCACTGTGATCACGTACATCATCAGGCGTCTGTTAGCGGCCGTCGTGCTGCTCTTCATCGTCAGCGCCGCCGTCTTCGCGATCTTCTATCTGGTTCCGCGGCTCGTCGGCGCGACGCCCGAGACGCTGGCAACCCGGTACGTGGGTCGTGCCGCGACGCCGGAGACGGTCAACCTCATCGCCCACAAGCTGGGCTTCTACGACCCGATCTGGGTGCAGTACGGCCGCTGGGTCAAGGGCATCTTCTTCGGCGCCGAGTACGACTACGGCAGCGGCACCGAGCACTGCCCGGCGCCCTGCTTCGGCTACTCCTTCATCACCCGCCAGCCGGTCTGGCCGGACCTGCTCGACCGGCTGCCCGTGACGCTGTCGCTCGCCGTGGGCGCGGCGGTGCTGTGGGTGTTCTTCGGCGTCTCGACCGGCGTGGTCTCCGCGCTGCGCCGGGGCTCCCTGCTGGACCGTACGGCGATGGGCGTCTCGCTCGCCGGCGTCTCCCTGCCGATCTTCTTCACCGGCCTGGTCGGTCTGCTGGTCTTCAGCTACAAGCTGGGCTGGACGGCGCCGGGCGGTTCGTACACGCCGTTCACCGAGAATCCCGCCGACTGGTTCTATGCGTTGCTGCTGCCGTGGATCGTGCTCGCCTTCCAGTTCTCCGCGCAGTACGCCCGGCTCACCCGGGCCGGCATGCTGGAGACGCTCGGCGAGGACTACATCCGTACGGCCCGCGCCAAGGGCCTGCCGGAGCGCTCGGTGAACGTGCAGCACGGCCTGCGGGCCGCGCTGACCCCGCTGCTGACCATCTTCGGTCTCGACTTCGGCCTCCTGCTCGGCGGCGCCGTCCTCACCGAGCAGGTCTTCTCCCTGCCGGGCCTCGGCAAGTACGCCGTCGACGCGATCACCAACAACGACCTGCCGAAGGTGCTCGGCGTGACGATGATGGCCGCGGCGTTCGTGGTCGTCGCCAACCTGATCGTCGACCTGCTGTACGCGGTCGTGGACCCGCGAGTGAGGATCAGCTAGTGGCAGCCGAACCCTTCCTCGAGGTCAAGGATCTGAAGATCTCCTTCCCGACCGACGACGGCCTGGTCAAGAGCGTCGACGGGCTGTCGTTCCGGCTGGAGCGCGGCAAGACGCTGGGCATCGTCGGCGAGTCCGGCTCCGGCAAGTCGGTCACCAGCCTGGGCATCCTCGGCCTGCACAACAAGCGCAACGCCCAGGTCTCCGGCCAGATCTGGCTGGACGGCGAGGAGCTCGTCAGCGCGGCGCCGGAGACCGTACGGGCCCTGCGCGGCGCCAAGATGGCGATGATCTTCCAGGACCCGCTGTCCTCGATGCACCCGTTCTACACGGTCGGGCACCAGATCATCGAGGCGTACCGGGTCCACCACAAGGTCTCCAAGCAGGTGGCCCGCAAGCACGCCATCGACATGCTGGGCCGGGTCGGCATCCCGCAGCCCGAACGCCGCGTCGACGACTACCCGCACCAGTTCTCCGGCGGCATGCGCCAGCGCGCCATGATCGCCATGGCGCTGGTCAACGACCCGCAGCTGCTGATCGCCGACGAGCCGACGACCGCGCTCGACGTGACGGTCCAGGCGCAGATCCTCGACCTCATGCACGACCTGCAGGAGGAGTTCAACTCGGCGCTCATCGTCATCACGCACGACCTGGGCGTGGTGGCCGAGCTGGCCGACGACGTGCTGGTCATGTACGGCGGCCGCTGCGTCGAGTACGGCAGCGCCCGGACGATCTTCGAGGAGCCGGAGCACCCGTACACCTGGGGTCTGCTGGGTTCGATGCCCCGCATCGACCGGCCCAACCTGGACCGGCTCGTGCCCATCCCCGGCCTGCCGCCGTCGCTGATCAACCTGCCGTCGGGGTGCGCGTTCCATCCGCGTTGCGCCTACGAGCCACGCACCGGCGGGCTCGGCACCACCCTGACGCCGGAGCTCACCCCCGCCGGCCAGCCCGGGCACCTGGTGCGCTGCCACATCCCCACCGCCGAGCGTCAGCGGATCTGGCGTGAAGAAGTGAAGCCGAAGCTGGAGGCGCAGTGAACGACGAGAGCGGCTCGGCGCCGACCCCGGCCGACCCGACCGGGCGCACATCGGTGCCCGCGGATCCCGCGGCCGGCGCGGCGGCCTCGGCGCAGACGGCGGGAGCGACGGAGGCCGTGCGGTTGAGCGACCCCGTACCCGATGCGGTCATGCGGGAGGAGCGCGCCGCCAAGGGCGAGCCGCTGCTGTCGGTCAAGGGCCTGGAGAAGCACTTCGCGATCACCAAGGGCCTGCTGCGCCGCCAGGTCGGCGCGGTGCGCGCGGTCGACGGGGTGACGTTCGACGTCTACAAGGGCGAGACGCTGGGCCTGGTCGGCGAGTCCGGCTGCGGCAAGACCACGACCGGCCGCCTGCTCACCCGGTTGGTGGAGCCGACCGGCGGCTCGATCGAGTTCGACGGCCGGGACATCGCGCACCTGCGCCAGGGCAAGCTGCGGCCCCTGCGGCGCGACATGCAGATGATCTTCCAGGACCCGTTCTCGTCGCTGAACCCGCGGCACACCGTCGGCACGATCGTCGGGGCGCCGTTCCGGATTCAGAACGTCAAGACGGAGCACGGCGTCAAGCGCGCGGTGCAGGACCTGCTCAAGCTCGTGGGCCTCAACCCCGAGCACTACAACCGGTATCCGCACGAGTTCTCCGGCGGACAGCGCCAGCGCATCGGCATCGCCCGGACGCTCGCGCTGCGGCCGAAGCTGATCATCGCCGACGAGCCGGTGTCGGCCCTGGACGTGTCGATCCAGGCGCAGGTCGTCAACCTCCTCGACGACCTGCAGAACGAGTTCGACCTGACGTACGTGTTCATCGCGCACGACCTGTCGGTGGTCCGGCACATCTCCGACCGCGTCGCCGTCATGTACCTCGGCAAGATCGTCGAGATCGCCGACCGGGAGAAGCTCTACACCAGCCCGCGGCACCCGTACACGGTCGCCCTGATGTCGGCCGTCCCGGTCCCGGACCCGGCGCGCCGCGACCGGGCCCAGCGCGAGCGGGTCCTGCTCACCGGCGACGTGCCGAGCCCGATCAACCCGCCGTCCGGATGCCGGTTCCGGACCCGCTGCTGGAAGGCGCAGGACATCTGCGCCACCGAGGAGCCGCCGCTGATCCCGCGCCTCGACGACACGGCCTCGCACCAGACGGCCTGCCACTTCCCGATCGTCGAGGGGGAGACGGTGCAGGGGCGGCGGCCGGCCGACGTGCCCAGCTCCTGAGAGATCAAAGACTTCCTGTCGTAGCTCGGTGGGGTGTACAGATCGTCGCTCCCGCCGAGGCCGGGGCGGGGGCCCAGCATGCGCTGGCCCTCGCCCCTTCATTCTGCGTGAGTGGGGGAGATCAACCCCAATTGATCTGCGGGGACGGGTAGAAGTTGACGCCCTGCAACGTCCATCGCGGGCCGTACGCGCCCAGCCGGGCCGAGAACGACGCCCAGTCGTGGGTCGACGCGGGTGACCAGCCGAGCTCCGCGATGGCCGGCAGGCGGGGGAACGCCATGAACTCGATGTCGTCCAGGCTGCGCAGCGTCTCCGACCACAGTGGCGCCTCGACGCCGAGGATCGCGTTCTCGCCGACGCCGGTCACGCGGGTCGCCGGATCCCAGCCGTACGCGTCGCGAACCTCGATGTAGGCGGCCCAGTCGAGGCCCAGCGGGGTGCTCGGGTCGTACTTCATGTCCAGGTACGCCTTGTTCGCCGGGGACATCACGACCTTGGTACCCCGGGTGACCGCCGCCGCCACGGTCGGGTTCGTGGTGGCGGTGTCCCAGTACTGCGCCACCGCGGTCGCCGAGGCGGGGGCCTTGGTGATCTCGTTCCAGCCGTACGCGGTCTTGCCGTACTCGGCGACCAGGGGCAGCACCCGCTGCTGGAACGCCACATAGTCCGCCTCGGGCGTGGCGTGCGCCTCGTCGCCGCCGATGTGCAGGTACGGCCCGGGCGTCATCGCGGCCAGCTCGCGGATCACGTCCTCGACGAAGCGGTACGTCGTCTCCGAGCCGATGCACAGCGAGCTGTACCCGACCTCGGTGTCGGTCCGCGGCGGCGGCGCCACCCCGTCACACGTCAGCTCCGGGTACGCGACCTGTGCCGCGTTCACGTGCCCCGGCATGTCGATCTCCGGCACGATGGTCACGTAGCGCTTCGCCGCGTACGCGACTATGTCCTTGTATTGGGCCTTCGTGAGGAAGCCGGGACCCTCGCCGTCGACCCCGGTGCCCGCCCCGCCGCTGACCGCGGTGAGCTTCGGCCAGCTGTCGATCTGGATGCGCCAGCCCTGGTCGTCGGAGAGGTGCAGGTGCAGGTGGTTCACCTTGAACCGGCTGATCTCGTCGACGTACGCCTTGATCTCGTCCGGGGTGTGGAAGTGCCGCGCCTCGTCCAGCATCGCCCCCCGGTACGCGAACCGCGGGTAGTCGAGGATGCTGCCCCCGGGCACGGTCCACGACCGCCGTACGACCGCCGGTGAGTCGATGTCGACGGGCAGCAGCTGCCGCAGGGTCTGCGAGCCGGCGAAGAGGCCGGCGGGGTTGTTCGCCCGGATCGTGACGGCGCTCCGGGTGACGCTGAGCCGGTAGCCCTCGCTGCCGAGCCGGCTGTCGTTCGCGCCCAGCAGCAGCGAGATGGACGGCACCCGCCGCGCCGCGACGGGCAGAACGGGCAACGGGTACCCGGTCGCCGGTCGCAGGTCCCGCGCCAGCTGATCGCCGACGGCGCGGGCGGCCGGGGAGCCGGGCTGCGTACGGATGACGGTGAGCGGGCCGAGGCGGAACGTGGCGCCCGCGTCGGGGCTGACCTGGACCGGCGCCGGAAGGACGTCGGACAGCGCGGGGGATGCGGCCGGCGCGGTCGCGGGGCCGCGTTGGGCAATGGGCACGGCCGCCGCGGGCGTGGCCCGGGCGGCGGCTGCCGGTGCGGCTTGGGCGGCGAGCAGCGGGAGGCTCGCCGCTGCCGCGGTGAGCACGCGGGACAACGCGGATTTGGCCATGCCCGACGCTACATAGGCAGCTCTCGATCTGTAAAGGTTGTTGCGGATCAGCCCTCGGGGCGGTTCAGGATGCCGACCGCCACGGCGTGTACGGCGTCGAGGTCCGCCGGGTCCTTGAGCTGCGCGTTCGCGCCGGTGACGGCGTACCACTCGTCGGCGTCCTTGTACTGGGCGCGGACGACGACCCGGCCGCCGGAGAGCTCGGTGCGCAGGGTCAGGTCGCCGGTGATGACGCCGACCTCGTCGGTCATGACGCCGCCCTGGCCGGCGGTGATGTCCGTGGTCCGGCTGTCCGCTCCCGCCGCGCTCGGCTGGGGCGCGGCCGTCTCGCTCGCCGGCTCCGGTTGTGTCGCGGCCGGTTGGTCCGGGGCCGCCTGGGGCGCGGCCGGCTGGGCCGGGGTGTCCGTGGCGGCCGGGCGGGCGGCGGAGTCGGGCGCCTCCCCGGCGGTGGCGGCGGGTGCGGCGGGTGCGGCGACGGCCGGCTGCGCGGGCGTCTCCGAAGCGCCGGGCCGGGCGGCGGCCGCGGTCTGCGGCGCGGTGGGCTGCGGTGCGGCGGGCTCTGTCATCAGCACTTCTCCAGCATGTCGGCGAGCGCGGACTTCTCGGCGGTGGTCACCGTGAGCTTCCAGTGCCACTTCACCGCGATCCAGTCCTCGGCGTACTGGCACCAGGCGCCGGTCCGCTCGGGCTTCCAGGTCGACGGGTCCTGATCACCCTTTGACCGGTTGGACGCCGCCGAAACCGCGATGAGCTGCGGATCGTCGACGTCGTTGGCGAAGTCCTCGCGCTTGGCGTCGGTCCACGAGCTCGCCCCGGAGCGCCAGGCGTTCGCGAGCGGCACCATGTGGTCGATGTCGACCTTCGACGGGTCGGTGATCTTGACGCCGTCGTACACGCTGACCCACGTTCCCGCGACGACGTTGCAGCCGGACACCTTGACCTTGGTGCCGTCCCGCTTGAGCACGGTGTCGCGGACGTCGCAGTTGCTGCCGGTGCTGCGCCAGTGCGGGAACCTGTCCCGGCTGTACCGGCTCATCGAGCCGGCCTTGGCCACGGTCAGCTTGTTCAGCGTGGTCCGGGCGGAGCCGGCGTCACGGGTGGAAGTCGTCTTCCCGGTGGGCTTCGAACCGGGTTCGTCGGTGACCGTGACTTCGCAACCGGCTGCGGTGAGGGCGGTGAGGGCGAGCATGGCGACGGTGACGTGCACCGTCCGGCGGGGGGCGTGGCGAGGGGGCACGAAGCAAGCGTATGCAACGTACGCCCGCTTCGCCCCGCCCGTCACCCCCGCCCCAATCATCCCGCGTGCCGCCGGCTCGTGGCCGGGCCGGGCAAGAAGGGCCGCCGGCTCGTGGCCGGCTCCCGTGTGCCGCTGGTCCGGGACCGGCATGCCGCTGGTCCGGGACCGGCTTCAAGGGCGCGGCGAGGCTCCGGCTCGTGGCCGGCTTTCAGCACGCCGCCGGCTCGTGACCGGCGGCGCGCCCGGGAACTGCGGTTGGGTCTTCGCTCAGCGGACGCGGTTCACCGCGCTGGTCACGGCCTTGATCGAGGCCGTGACGATGTTGGCGTCGAGGCCCACGCCCCACACCGTGCGGTCGTTGATCTCGCACTCGACGTACGCGGCGGCCTGCGCGTCCTCGCCGGAGGTCAACGCGTGCTCGGCGTAGTCGAGGACGCGGACCTTGATGCCCAGCGGCTCGAGCGCCTGCACGTACGCGTCGATCGGGCCGTTGCCGAGGCCGACGACCGGGCGGCGGGTGTTGCGGTGCCGCACCTCCGCGTCGATCTCGACCTTGCCGTCCACGGTGGCCGTCGTGTAGCGCTCCAGCTCGACCACACCGAACTGCTGGTGGTCGACCAGGTACTCGGTCGCGAAGATGTCCCACATCTGCTGCGGGCCGACCTCGCCGCCCTCGGCATCCGTGACGTGCTGCACCACGCCGGAGAACTCGATCTGCAGCCGGCGCGGCAGGTCGAGCTTGTGCTCCTCCTTCATGATGTACGCCACGCCGCCCTTGCCGGACTGCGAGTTGACCCGGATGACGGCCTCGTACGTGCGCCCGAGATCCTTCGGGTCGATCGGCAGGTACGGCACGCCCCAGGCGAACTTGTCCACGTCGACGCCGGCCTGCGTGGCGTCCTCCTGCAGCGCCGCCAGGCCCTTCTTGATCGCGTCCTGGTGCGAGCCCGAGAACGCGGTGTAGACCAGGTCGCCGACGTACGGGTGCCGCTCGTGCACCGGCAGCTGGTTGCAGTACTCGACCGCGCGCTTGACCTCGTCGATGTCCGAGAAGTCGATCATCGGGTCGATGCCCTGGGAGAACAGGTTCAGGCCCAGCGTCACCAGGTCCACGTTGCCCGTCCGCTCGCCGTTGCCGAACAGGCAGCCCTCGACGCGGTCCGCGCCGGCCAGTACGCCCAGCTCGGCGGCGGCCACGGCCGTACCCCGGTCGTTGTGCGGGTGCAGGCTGAGGATGATGCTCTCGCGGCGGGGCAGGTGGCGGTGCATCCACTCGATGCTGTCCGCGTACACGTTGGGGGTGGCCATCTCCACGGTCGCCGGCAGGTTGATGATCAGCGGGCGGTCCGGGGTGGGGTCGATGACGTCGATGACCGCCGAGCAGATCTCCAGCGCGTAGTCCAGCTCGGTGCCTGTGTACGACTCCGGCGAGTACTCGTAGAAGATCTCGGTGTCGGGGGTGTGGATCTCCGCGTACTTCTGGCAGAGCCGGGCCCCGGTCGCCGCGATGTCGGTGATGCCGGCCTTGTCGAGGCCGAAGACGACGCGGCGCTGCAGCGTCGAGGTCGAGTTGTAGAAGTGGACGATCGCGCGCTTGGCGCCGCGGATCGACTCGAAGGTGCGGTCGATCAGGTGCTCGCGGCACTGGACCAGCACCTGGATCGTCACGTCGTCCGGGATCAGGTCCTGCTCGATGAGCTGGCGGACGAAGTCGTAATCGGTCTGGCTGGCGGCCGGGAAGCCGACCTCGATCTCCTTGTAACCCATCGCGACGAGCAGGCTGAACATGCGCCGCTTGCGCTCGGGGGACATCGGGTCGATCAGGGCCTGGTTGCCGTCGCGCAGGTCCACCGCGCACCAGCGCGGGGCGGCCTCGATGCGCCGCGACGGCCACTGGCGGTCGGGCAGGTCGACGGCGAACTGTTGTTGGTACGGGGTGTAACGCTCGAACGGCATCCGGCTGGGGCGCTGCCGGGCGATCGGGTCGACGGTGACGTCGCTGGACATGCGAGCTCCTACAGGAGGTTGGTCAGTTCACGAGGACCGACCGGCGCGCGTCAACTCCGCGACGAGGTGCCGGCCTCGGATGGGGCCTCGTCGCGGCAGCGAAGAAGGAGCGCGTACCACATGTCAAAAGTCACCCTAGGCGGTCGGCCCGCCCGGCGCTAACTCTACGCCCGGATCGTGAGAAACCCCCGGTCAGCTCACCCGGCCGAGGGAGCGATCGACGGCTGCTGCGACGCGGATGACGAGGTCACGGGCGGTGTGGTGGGCGGCGGGGAGGACATGCCCATCGGCTTGCCGCCGGCCACCGGGCCCGGCAGGTCGACGGTCGGGGGCGCGGCTGCGGGCGTACCCGAGATCGTCAGCGTCCCGAAATCGACCCGCGCGGCCGTCAGCAAGCCGTCGTCGCTGTAGCAGTAGATGCCCACGTCGACCGGCGCGGCGAGGGAGGCCGAGATGCCGTCGACCGAATAGCACTTCCCCGATGAACCGGGCAGCGGCTGTGCGGCGGACACGGACAGCGCGGACTGACGGTCGGTGAAGACGGGCAGCCACTGGCGGAACACGCGCTCCACCTTCGGGTCGTACCGCTTGGGGATGCGCTTGCCCTTGTCGGCGACGTGGATGCAGTACGGCGCGACCGGGTTCGTGGCGGACGGGACGGCGCACTGGAAGACGCCGGCCTCGGTCTGCACGATCGAGACGTCGGCCGTGCCGCCGAGGGCGCCGCCCGGGATGTCGACCCGCCAGCTCCCGTCCGTGGCGACCGTGGCCATGACCGTCCGCGGGTCCCGGCCGGCCACGTCGAGCGTGTAGACCGCGGTGTACCGGCGGTCGATCGCGAGCGCCGCGCGGGCGGCGAGGTCGATGCGCGCGTCGTCGTCCGCGGGCGGTGCCGAGGCGGTCGTCGGTGCGGGTTGCGCGGGCGCCGCGCCTCCGCATGCGGCGACGCCGGCGGTCAGCATGGCGGCGGCCAACGCGGACAAAGCACGCGAGGCGGGACGGGAGCGCATCGAGACATTCTCGCCTCCGCTGGACGCGTACGAGTCGATGCAAGGACCCGAACGCCTCCGGCGTGTCGCGCGGTGGTGCGCCGCACAGGCCGGATTCTGGGATCGCATGTCAGCGATGCCGACGCCCGCCGCTAGGCTGGTCTGCGATCGACTCGACCGACGCCGCCGGCCGGACAGTGCCGGCGGCGTCGGCACGTGCGGGGTTGGAAACCCGCGGGGTCGGGACGTGCAGGCTGGTACGGCGTGGGAAGGGAGTCGGCTGCCGTGGCTCTGGTGGTGCAGAAGTACGGCGGTTCGTCCGTGGCCGATGCCGAGCGCATCAAGCGCGTGGCGGAGCGGATCGTGGACGCCCGTAAGGCCGGCGACGACGTGGTCGTGGTGGTGTCCGCCATGGGCGACACCACGGACAACCTCCTCGACCTGGCCAACCAGGTGAGTCCGTTGCCGCCCGGCCGCGAGCTCGACATGCTGCTGACCGCGGGCGAGCGCATCTCGATGGCGCTGCTCGCGATGGCGATCCACAACCTCGGCTACGAGGCCCGGTCGTACACGGGCTCGCAAGCCGGCGTGCTGACCACCTCGGTGCACGGCAAGGCCCGGATCATCGATGTGACGCCCGGCCGGCTGCGGACCGCGCTCGACGAGGGCGCGATCGCGATCGTGGCCGGCTTCCAGGGCGTCTCCCAGGACACCAAGGACATCACCACGCTGGGCCGGGGTGGTTCCGACACCACCGCGGTCGCGCTCGCCGCGGCGCTCAACGCCGACGTCTGCGAGATCTACACCGACGTGGACGGCGTCTTCACCGCCGACCCGCGGATCGTCGCCAACGCGCGCCACATCCAGCAGATCACGTACGAGGAGATGCTCGAGCTGGCGGCCGGCGGGGCCAAGGTGCTGATGTTGAGATGCGTGGAGTACGCGCGCCGGTTCAAGGTGCCGATCCACGTACGCTCGTCGTACTCGAGCAAGCCCGGAACTGTCGTCACCGGATCGATGGAGGACCCGAACGTGGAACAAGCGCTGATCACCGGGGTCGCCCACGACCGGAGCGAGGCCAAGATCACGATCGTCGGCGTGCCGGACGAGCCGGGCGCCGCCGGGCGCATCTTCGAGACGGTCGCCCAGGCCGAGATCAACATCGACATGATCGTGCAGAACGTGTCGACCGAGGGCACCGGCCGCACCGACATCTCGTTCACGCTGCCCAAGGCCGACGGCCCCACCGCGATGGCGGCGCTGGACAAGATCAAGGAGCAGATCAAGTTCAAGAGCCTGCTCTTCGACGACCACGTGGGCAAGGTGTCGCTGATCGGCGCCGGCATGCGGTCGCACCCCGGTGTCGCGGCGCAGTTCTTCGCCTGCATCGGTGAGGCCGGCGTCAACATCGAGATGATCTCGACCTCGGAGATCCGGGTCTCGGTCGTCTGCCGCGACACCGACCTCGACACCGCCGTGCGCGCGGTCCACGACACCTTCGAGCTGGGCGGCACCGAGACGGCCGTCGTGTACGCGGGCACCGGCCGGTAACGCCTCTGATGGGGTCGTCGCAGCCCACGCTCGCCGTCGTCGGAGCCACCGGTTCCGTCGGCACGGTGATGCGCGAGCTGCTGACCTCCCGGCGCAACGTCTGGGGCGAGATCCGCCTCGTGGCGTCGTCCCGCTCGGCCGGCAAGGAGCTCGCCTGCCGCGGCGAGCAGCTGACCGTCCGCGAGCTGACCCCCGAGGTCTTCGACGGCGTCGACGTGGCGATGTTCGACGTGCCCGACGACGTCTCGGCCCAGTGGGCGCCGGTCGCCGTCGGCCGGGGCGTGACGGTGGTCGACAACTCGTCGGCGTACCGCATGGAGCCGGACGTCCCGCTGGTCGTGCCCGAGGTCAACCGCGAGGACCTGCGCCGGCGCCCGCGCGGCATCGTCGCCAACGCCAACTGCACCACGATGGCGATGATCATGGCGATCGCGCCGCTGCACCGCGAGTACGGGCTCCGTGAGCTGGTACTGGCCTCGTACCAGGCGGTGTCCGGCGCGGGCCAGATCGGCGTGGACGTCCTGCACGATCAGCTCAGCAAGGTGGCCGGCGACCGGACGCTCGGGTCCCGCCCGGGCAACGTCCGGCAGGCCGTCGGGGACGACCTCGGCCCCTTCCCGGCTCCCCTGGCGCTCAACGTGGTGCCCTGGTCCGGCGCCCTGGCCGCCGACGGCTGGTCCTCCGAGGAGCTCAAGCTCCGCAACGAGTCCCGCAAGATCCTCGGCCTGCCCGACCTCAAGGTCTCCGCCACCTGCGTCCGCGTCCCCGTCGTGACCGGCCACTCCATCGCGGTGCACGCGGTCTTCGCCTCCGAGATGAACGCCGAGGAGGCGCGCCAGATCCTGCGCAACGCCCCCGGCGTCATCCTGGTCGACGACCCGGAGTCCGGCGAGTTCCCCATGCCCATCGACGCGGTCGGCACAGACCCCTCCTGGGTCGGCCGGATCCGCCGCGCCATGGACGACCCGCGCGCCCTCGACCTCTTCATCACCGGCGACAACATGCGCAAAGGCGCGGCGCTGAACACGGTGCAGATCGCGGAGCTCATCGCCGAGGAACTGAGCAAAGCCTGACTCTGTGCCCCGGGTCACAAGGGACGGGACAGCAGGGCGATTGCTGATCTTCTATCGTGCTGCTCCTGACTTCTAGGAGCCCCGTGAAAACCGTACGCATCGTGGCGGCCGTCGTGGCCGCCTCGGCGGCCTCCGCCACCGTTCTCGCCATGACCCCGGCCGAAGCCGGCCAGCGTCCCGTTCCCCCGTCCGGCGACCACGCCGCGCGCCCGTGGGCGGTGCGCGCGCAGGCCGGCGCGACCGCCCGCGCGCAGGCCGGCGCGACCGCCCGCGCTCTGTCTTCCGACCTGCCCGGCGCGACGGAGATCGTGCGCGACGGCATCACCCTTCTGCACCTGCGCACGCCGGTCACGAAAACCCCGGTGACCGGCCGCGGCGCCACCCGGTCCGACTTCGACGGTGACGGGCGCGATGACGTCGCGGCGTTCAGCAACCTCGGCGTGGTCGTCTCGTACTCGTCGGCGCCGGTGCGGGACCGGCTCACCACGGAGATGCCCGGCGGTGGCTGCGTGTGCTTCGGGTCCGAGATGGTCACCGGCAACTTCAACGGCGACAAGTACGACGACCTGGCCGTGTCCGACGCGGGTGAGGCCGACCTGAACGCGATGGGATACCACGCGGGGGCGGTCTGGATCTTCCTCGGCGGCCCGTCGGGGCTGCGGGTCGATGCCGTCAAGCACATCAACCAGAGCACGTCCGGGGTGCCGGG
Organism: Actinoplanes sp. NPDC049316; assembly: GCF_040677315.1. Taxonomy (NCBI): domain Bacteria; kingdom Bacillati; phylum Actinomycetota; class Actinomycetes; order Micromonosporales; family Micromonosporaceae; genus Actinoplanes; species Actinoplanes sp. NPDC049316. The sequence goes on from NZ_JBFAQM010000008.1 coordinate 184,848, forward strand.
CGCCTCCGCCGAGTCGGACTGGTTCGCCGACGCGCTGGCTGCCGGTGACGTCACCGGGGACGGCCGGGACGAGCTGTTGATCGGCATCCCGGGCAAGAAGGTGGGCGGCAAGAAGGAGGCCGGCGCCGCGGTCGTGCTCAAGGGCGGCGCGAGCGGGATCGTGACCAGCGGCGCGAAGTGGATCGATCAGAACAGCACGGGCGTGCCGGGCGGCGCGGAGACCGGCGACCACTTCGGTGGCGCGATCGCGGTCGGCAAGCTCAACAAGGACAAGTACCAGGACGTGGTGATCGGCGCGCCGCAGGAGGACGACGGTCAGGCGTGGATGGGCAGCGGCTCCGTCACACAGTTCTGGGGCACCGGCGGCGGCGTCTCGTCGAACAAGGTCACGGTGGTCGCCGGGTCCGCGACCGGCGCCGCGGCCGAGGCCAAGGACGCGGTCGTCTGGTATCTGGGCGGCGTCCTGGCGATCGCCGACACGACCGGTGACGGGTACGGCGAGGTCGTGGTCGGTGACTCGGCGGCCCAGGCGAACTGGACCATCAACGGCGGGGTCGTGGTGACCCTGAAGGTGGGCGGCTCCGGCATCACCCACAAAGGCATGGTGCTGCTGTCCCAGCACGACAAGAGCATCGCGGGCGCGTCGGAGGACGACGACTACTTCGGCGACTCGATCGCCGTCGGGGACGTGACCCAGGACGGCATCGCCGACGTGCTGGTCGGGGTGCCGGGCGAGGACGTCGGCAGCGCCGTGGACGCGGGCGCCGTGGTGCTGCTGCGCGGGTCGCGCAACGGCCTGACCGGTTCCGGTTCGTGGACGCTCACCCAGTCCTCGACGGGTGTCCCGGACGCGCCCGAGCGCAACGACTGGTTCGGCGCCGGCGTCTCGTTGCTCAACCTCAACGGGATCAAGGGCCTCGACGCCGTCGTCGGCGCGCCGGGCGAGCTGGTCGCCGGCGACCAGGCCGGCTACGCGTCGGGCACGGTGACGAGACTGTACGGCGGCAGCAACGGCCTCGGCGGCGGCTCGGCGGTCAGCGGCCGTTCGGTGGGCGTCGAGGAATCCTCCTTCGGACGGGTGGCACACCAGTGAGCGACGTACGCATGCGCATCGCCCTGTCCGCGGCCGTCGCGGGTCTCCTGACGGCCGGCACCACCCTGATCGCCGGGCCTGCGTCGGCGGCCTCCACCGGCGTCGCGAAGGTCGTCGGCGACACCAAGGTGCAGTTCACCGCCGCGAGCGGCAAGGCCAACAAGGTCGTGGTCACCCGGTCGGGCCGCACGTTCACGATCGACGACGTGGTGACCGTCAAGGCCGGCGCGGGGTGCAAGGCGGTCAGCGGCGACTCGACGAAGGTCCGCTGCACGACGCCGAAGAATCCGACCTGGTTCATGGTCTACACCGGCGACAAGAACGACTCGATCAAGAACCGGACCGACCTCGGCATGACCGCGCGGGCCGGCTCCGGCACCAACTGGATCACCGGCGGCCCGAAGCACGACGAGCTGTTCGCCGACGACGGCCCGGACACGATCTGGGGCGCCGGCGGCGACGACTACATCTACTCGGCCGGTGGCAACGACACCATCTACGGCGGCGCCGGCAGCAACGAGCTGATCGGCGGCCCCGGCAACGACACCATCTACGGCGGTCCCGGCTTCGACCGGATCCGCCCGGAGTCGGGCAACGACGTGGCGCACGGTGGGGCCGGCGACGACTACTTCGAGGAGAGCTCCGGCAACGACGTCCTGTACGGCGACGACGGCATGGACGAGTTCTTCCAGAACGAGAGCGAGGGCCGCGGCGCGCAGGACATGCACGGCGGGCCGGGCTGGGACCGGGTCAACTACTACTTCCGTACGGGTGCGGTCGTGGTGGACGCCGACGGCAAGAAGCGGGACGACGGGGCACGCGGCGAGGGCGACTCCGTCGGCGCCGACATCGAGGGCATCGACGGTAGCCAGGGCAACGACTGGCTGGCCGGGAACACCGGTGACGGCTGGATCAACGGCAACGAGGGCAACGACGAGCTGTACGGCTACAGCGGCGCCGACGACCTCGACGGCGGCCCCGGCAACGACCGGCTCGAGGGCGGCAACGGCGACGACACGCTGCACGGCGACTTCGGCAGCGACGTCATGCTGGGCGGCGCGGGCGTCGACGAGGTCTCGTACCACGACCGGCTGGTGACCGTGGTCGCCGACCTCGACGGCAAGACCGGCGACGACGGCTCGTCCGGCGAGAAGGACACCATCGGCGCCGACGTCGAGAACCTCTTCGGCGGCTGGGGCAACGACACGCTGACCGGCAACGCGGGAGCCAACCGCATCAACGGCAGCCACGGGTCGGACGTCATCCGCGGCGGCGACGGCGACGACACGCTGGACGGCAGCGAGGGCATCCGCGGCGGCGTCGACCGGGTCTACGGCGAGGCCGGCGACGACGTCCTCACCGCCGGCGACTACGACGAGGACGACCGGTACGTGCTGGACGGCGGCGCGAACACCGAGGTGGGTGACCTCTGTGTGGCCGGCCGGTTCGGGACCGGCGAGTTCGTGAACTGCGAGCGCACCGAGCCCTGATCTCTCAGGAGGCGATGCCCGCGGTGGAGTGGGCCACCTCGTCGGCCGCGCTCGTGACCAGCTCACGGGTGCGGCCGGCGAGCGTGACCTGCTCGCCCATCACCGAGGAGGCGAGCCGCTGGGCGTCGGCCACCGAGCTCAGCCGGCTCGTCATGTCCGACACCGCCTTGCCGACCGCCGCGGCTCCCGTGGTCACCTCGTGCACCGTGGCCTCGATGCGGGCGGTCGCCTCGGCGGTCTGACCGGCGAGCTGCTTGACCTCGCCGGCCACGACCGCGAAGCCTTTGCCGACCTCGCCCGCGCGGGCCGCCTCGATCGTCGCGTTGAGCGCGAGCAGGTTGGTCTGGTCGGCGACCGCCTGGATCATGCCGGCGATCGTGGCGATGTCCGCCACCGACGTCCGCAGCTCCTCGAGGGAGGTCAGCGCCGCGTCGGCGTCCGAGAGGGTGGTGCCGACCTGGTCGCTGGCGTGCTCAACCGTGCGGGCCACGTCCGACAGGGCCGACTCGAAGCCGCCGAGGGCCTCGTCGGCGTCGGTGCGCAGCCGGGCGCCGGTCTCGCTGGTGCGCTCGAGGACGTGCTCGAGGCGTACGGCCATCTGCTCCGCGCGGGCCAGCTGGGCGGTCGCCTCCTCGCGTGCTGTCTCCTCCCGCCGGGTGGCTTCCTCTGCGGCCTCGCGAAGCCGTACGGCCGACTCCTCGGCGAGCTGCGCCTGGCGGGCCTCGTTCTCCCGGCGCGCGGCCGCGTCGAAGTGCCAGTACGTGATCTGGGCCGCGGACATCGCCAGCACGAAGCCGGCGTGCAGCAGGGCACGCCAGAACAGCGCCGAGGTGGAGTGCCCGCTGTGGGCGAAGACGAGGTCGGGGGCGAGCAGACCCACGCCGAAGTGGTGGGCGGCCACCAGGAGGACGGCCACCGCGAAGGCCGTCCACTCCTGGTAGAGGCCGATCAGCACGATCACCACGAAGAAGTGGAAGTGCAGGTCGATCGAGCCGCCGCCGGCGTGCACGAGCGCATCCGCGGCGAGCAGGAAGCCCACGCTGGTGGAGATCGCGCGGCCGCGCTGGCTCCCAGCGGTGCCGGCGAGGACCCCGCAGGCGAGGACGCCGCCGATGACGGCGAGCAGCAGCGTGGCGTGGTGACCCGGGCTGAGCTCTCCGGTGAAGTAGCCGAGCACGAGGACCACCGGCACATGCAGCCAGAGCAGTACCCGGAGCACCCGGTGCCGGGCGGAGAACGCGGCCTCCGACAGGGCGGCGTCCGGTACGAGGCGGCCGAGCATCGTCATGGCTGAACCTTTCGGGTCGAGTCGCGATCCCTGTCGGTTCGTCCGGGCGCAAGCGGGAGCAATCGGGCGGTGGCAAGTCGGTTTCAGATTAATCCCTGAAGTTTCTTTACAGATATTGACGCGGCCGCCGCCCATCTAGTTGAGTCGATCCATCCCCCTTGATCCCCACGAAGCGGAACGGTGAACCATGCCCAGAAAACGGCTCCTGTCGATCTTGGCGACGGTGGGTGTCGCCGTCGCAGGCGCGGCCGCCGCGGTCATCCCCATGACGGCCTCCAACGCGGCCGAGGCGTGCGCCGCGGCGTACAGCAGCAGCGCCGTTTACACGAACGGCATGAAGGTGTCGTACAGCAGCCACAACTGGACCGCGAAGTGGTGGACCCAGGGTGAGGCGCCGAGCACCGGCGGCTCCGGCGTGTGGCAGGACAACGGCACGTGCGGCGGCGGCACCACGCCCCCGCCCGACACCGGCGGGAACTGCAACTACCCGAACTGGGCCGCGGGCACCTACTACGCGGCCGGCTCGATCGTGAAGTACACCAACGGCAACTACTACCGTGCCAAGTACGAGAACCCGGGCTACGACCCGGTCATCAGCACCTGGTATTGGGAGCCGTACAGCTGCAGCGGCACGGGCACGACCAACCCGCCGCCCCCGCCGAGCACCGGAAACGGCTTCCCGGTCAGCGAGGCGCAGTTCAACCAGATGTTCCCGAACCGGATCCCGTTCTACTCGTACGCCGGCCTGCTCGACGCCGTGAAGAAGTTCCCGGCGTTCACCACCACCGGCAGCGACACGGTCCGCAAGCAGGAGGCCGCGGCGTTCCTGGCGAACGTCAACCACGAGTCCGGCGGCCTGGTGTACGTCGAGGAGATCAACCAGGCGAACTGGCCGCTGTACTGCGACCGCAGCCAGCCGTACGGGTGCCCGGCCGGGCAGTCCGCGTACCACGGCCGTGGGCCGATCCAGCTGAGCTGGAACTTCAATTACAAGGCGGCCGGTGACGCGCTCGGCATCGACCTGCTGAACAACCCGGACCGGGTCAAGAACGAGGCGTCGGTCGCCTACCAGACCGCCGTCTGGTACTGGATGACCCAGCGCGGCCCGGGCTCGATGACCCCGCACGACGCCATGGTCAACAGCCGCGGCTTCGGCGAGACGATCCGCAGCATCAACGGCTCGCTCGAGTGCAACGGCGGCAACCCCGCGCAGGTGCAGAGCCGCGTGGACGCGTACAACCGTTTCACCGCGATCCTCGGCGTCAGCCCCGGCAGCAACCTCTACTGCTGAGCTGCGAGAAGGGGGGACGGCCGCTTCGGCCGTACCCCCCTTCGTCTTGTGGATTCAGAGCGCGAGCTGCGGACGGGCCGGGATGCCCACCACCGCCGGCGCCGCGGTGCGCGCCGGCATCGGCTGCTGCGGGACGGAGCTCGGCACCAGGATCGCCTCGACGGCCGGGGCGACGGACCGGCGGTCGCTGAGCTGGATCAGCCGGGCGGCGCGGGCCAGCGACCCGGTCTCGCCGTCCCGGAAGCCCTCCCGGTAGCCCTTCTCGTAGCGTTCCCCGCGGCCGAGAGCGCGGCCGATGGCGAAGCACGACGAACCGGCGAGGGCGATCAGGAAGAGGAGCGCGAAGGGTGTCACGACAGGCCTTTCACAAGGGTCGAGGTTGTAACCCAAATTAGTCGAATTCAGACAAACCCGAATTTCGGTCAGAAGCAATTACGCGTACGGGTGAACCGCCGCCCCACCCGCGCGGACAGGCCGGAAGCCGAGGTGGAAGGCTGTGTGCTCGTGACTGACTCTGACCTTGCGCGGCAGGTCCGCGACGTGAGCCGACTGACCGGCGAGTTCGTCCTGCGCTCCGGCCGCACCGCCACGGAATACTTCGACAAGTACCAGTTCGAGGCCGACCCGGTGCTGCTCGACCAGCTCGCCGAGCAGATGGCCGTCCTCATCCCCGAGGGCACCGAAGTGCTGGCCGGCCTCGAGATGGGCGGCATCGCGGTGGTCACGGCGCTGGGCCGGCACGCCAAGCTCCCCTGCGCGTTCGTCCGCAAGCAGGCCAAGCAGTACGGCACCGCCCGCCTCTCCGAGGGCGCCGAGGTCGCCGGCCGCCGCGTCCTGGTCGTCGAGGACGTCGTCACCTCCGGCGGCCAGGTGGTCATCTCGACGAACGAACTCCGCAAGCTCGGCGCGCACGTGGACCACGCGCTGTGCGTGATCGACCGCCAAGAGGGCGGCGCGGAGGCGCTGTCCGAGGCCGGCATCAAGCTGCGCGCCCTGCTCACCCGGGCAGACCTCGAGGCCGCGGCCTAGGCCGGATCCTTCGTCTCGGCGACCACCCACGCCAGGTAGGCCGGGTTACCCCCGGCCACCGGCAGGGCCAGCACGCACGGCACGTCGTACGGGTGCTCCGCGTCGGCCCGCGCCACGATCTCCGGTACGAGCGAGGCGCGGGTGTGCAGAGCCACTCGCGCCTCCGGGTCGTCGTGCACGGCCCCCTCCCACCGGTAGACGGACCGGATCGCGGCGATCTGATGCCCGCAGGCGGCCAGCCGGTCCTCGACCAGCCGCCGGGCGAACCCGGCCAGCCACTCCGCATCGGCCGCGGTGACCACGACCTCCACCACGTCCTCAGTCACGACATGACCTCCTCGCCTACATTCGACACCATGCCGGTGGCGGGAACGATCCGGGAGTGGCACGACGACGAGGGCTGGGGAGTCATCGACTCCTCCGAGACCCCCACGGGATGCTGGGCGCACTTCAGCGCGGCTGCGGTCGAGGGTTACGCATCCTTCGACCCGGGCGACCCGGTGTGGCTCGAGTGGGAGGCGCCGGGCCAGGACGGCTATGCGAGCCGGGCGACAAGGTTCTGGCCGCGCGAATCCGAGCCGGTGGACCGCCGGTCCCGGTCCGACGCCGGCGAGGCCTACCACAGCACGCTGTCCTTGTCGTTCGACGACGACGTGCCGTGGCCCGACCCGGATAAGCACGGCGACGCATCGTGACCTGGAAAAGCACCAGGGGCCACTTTCCTGGTGAAAAGTGGCCCGTCCTCCGTCGGGGTGGCCGGATTTGAACCGACGGCCTCTTCGTCCCGAAAGAGGATCTTGCGGACCGACCCACCTGGTACTTCACCAACTTGTGCTGCTGAGGGTGCTCGGGGCGCGTGGTTTGCGTTGGTCGATCGAGACTCGCTTGGCGGGTGTTGCCCCAACGTTCGCCCCAAGCCCGCCACCGCATCGTCGCCCGCTTTCGAGGTCTGTGATCGAGCGTTCAGTCTGTGCTGACACGGTCCGTGACCGGGACCGTGACTGCCGCAGCGCATCACGGTGGGCGCTGCCGTACACCGGCGAACGAGATCACAGCTGAGCTCAAGGTTTCTCCACTGCGCGCGCCGTCGGGCGCGAGGTGGACCCGTGAGACAGCTTCCGAGCCGATCTCCGGCCAAACTCCACTGTCAGGTTGGGGACACCGGAGATCATTGATCTTGCATACTCAATCAAGTTAATCTATCTAAGCGTATAAGGGGTGCGCGTCCACACGGGAGGAAACTAAGCTTGCTCAAGAAATCCGCCGCGATCCTGACCAGCGCATTGACGCTTTTCGGATCGACAATTCTGGTCACGGACAGCGCCCATGCTTCCACCCTCGAACGAAACAGCGAGACCGCATCCGCTGATCGTGCCCGGGTGAAACAACAGCGCATCAACGAGACTATCGCTGCGTACGCCGGGCTCCACCCCAACGACTACATCGGGCTCGACGAAGTCGCCCAAGCGGCAGGGAGTGATCCGCTTGCCTTTGCAGTGACGGGAAGTTCGGAAACTGTAGGCGCCGCCGAAGCGCAGAAACTGAGCACCAGTTCAGATACCATCACCACGCTCACAACCATCCCCGGAGACGCCTTCAAGGTAACCGGCTACTGGTCCCGCGTGTCCGACAGCGACGGACTGAGCTTGAGCTGGTTCGCCAACTGGGACTTCAAAACAAACTACCGCAAGGGGGGCAACCCGTACGACGGATTCGGTCTAGCCGTAAAAGACCTCACCTCATCATGCTGGACGCGGGAGGGGGACGGCATCTGGGCGTATAGCGATCTGAACGTCAACCAGTCCCACCGGGCATGGTTGAAGACAGCCGATTTCGACTCGTCAGTCTTCGAGGTTCAAGACTCCAGTGGTGCCGACTACGTGGACCACGGCGGCGCCTGGATGGCGTTTCACGCCCGCAAGAATTGCTCCGGATACGGATACGGCAAGGCGTACTTCGAACACAACATCGAGGGGTGCAAATGTGGATGGAGCGCCTCGATCAACACCGGCGTATTCACCCTCTCGTACACTGGATCGGACAAGCCGAGCCCGCCGCTCCAGAAGTCGACCAGCCTCACGAAGGTCAGCCTTAACTGATACGAATTTCATTGGGTAACGGTTCCCTGCCCGTCCGGTTCAGCCCTCGGACGGGCAGGGACCATCTGGAGGATAGCGATGGGCATGACTAGGAAGTTTCCACCCCAAAGCGGTATTGCAAGGGTCGCTTTTATCGCGTTGGCCGCAGTCGTGCTCATGGGCGCGGTGGCGGTGTATCTTGTCCGCTTTAGGGATCCGACCACAGTGTCAGTCGCCGTGAGCGTCAAGGTTTGCCCGCCCAGCTCCAGTGATTGTTATCAACTTCCTGTGCCGAACGCTGAGGTGCTAGTGCAGGGAAAGAACTTCAAGGCGCTGGCAGATACCGATTCGTCAGGTGTGGCGAAATTTAGGGTACCTGGTGCTGGAGCTTATACAGCCACTGCGAGAAGCTTCGTTATCAAGGGCACGGAACTAGAAGGTCGCGTTGACGCCAACCTTCATGAGACCAAAACCATAGACCTGATCGGAGAACTAGTGCCGGATGCCACCGAAGGTGGTCGTCAGTTCTGATATCCCGCACTGAGTGGCCGCCTACGAGCGGTCGTTGCGACTGATCATTCAATTTTGACGTCGATCAACATCGATTGCTAAATAGCCTTAACCGCCGGTCGGCCATGGCCCGTGCCGATCATCGGTGAGCCGTGGCCCGGTGTCCCGGCGCGCCCGGGACGCGGGTGCCCGCGCTGATGCCTGCTGGTCGCCGCTCGCCCCCGGCTTGACTCCGCATGGATTGCGGCACTCCCACAAGACCGGCATGGACGAGCTAGGAGTGCCGCAGAAGCTCAAGGACGACCGGATGGGGCACGCTGACGGATCGGTCGGATCGCGCTACTTCCCACATCACCGCTGCGATGCGGCGAGCGCTTGGCGAGGGCTTGGCCGAGCAGTGGAACGCCGCCCTGCGAGCGCGTAAGGCGATCGCGCCGCCGATCACCGGTGAGTGTGCTCGACCGGCTGCTACAGGCTCTCTGAGGGCCGTTTACGCGGGGCTTTGCCCCAAGGCGCCCCCGGAGACGAAGTCAGGGCCGGTCTCCCTGTGCGGAAGACCGGCCCTGACCTGCACTTTCCCGTGGTCGGGGTGGCCGGATTTGAACCGACGGCCTCTTCGTCCCGAACGAAGCGCGCTACCAAGCTGCGCCACACCCCGAGGCGTGCTGAGCAATAGTATCCGACCGCCCCGCACACGCGAAATCGGTATCCCCCTCCTCGTAAAACCGCAGCTCATGGCCCGGATGCCGGGGGCCGACAGGTTGATCTTGTAGTGCCGGGACGGGTGGGCGCGGCCGCCGAACGGCGGGAATCGATCATGTGGCTTGCCCGGCCGGCGGACGTTCATCCAAGATCAAGTCCGCTTGATCAGGGGAAGGATCGTCCATGTCCATACGGCTTCTCAGCCGGTGTGCGGCCACTGCCTCGGCCGCCGTCGTCACCGTCACGGCCGGGCTCGCGGTTGCGGGTCCGGCGTTCGCCGACGTGAGCATCACCAGCGCCACGCTTTCCGCCACCACGGTCGTCATCGACGGCGACGCCGGCTGCGGCGACCGTTCGACGATCACGCTCAAGCTGTCCGACCCGGGCCGCGACGCGAGCCCCACGGCCGACGTCTCTGATCCGAGCGGCGACCTCGCGGACTTCGTGGTGCTGGGGCTGTCGTCGAGCAGCGGCGGCGCGCTGACCTACACCGGGCGGATCAACCTCTGTGGGTTCCAGAAGCCGGGCAAGTACAGCGTCGTCATCAACGCCGACTGGTACGACGACGACATCGTCCTCCACACCTTGGAGCGGACGCTCTCGCTCAACGTGCAGCGGCCCACGACGCTGACCTACAACGCGTCGCCGGAGCCGGTGAAGCGGGGCAAGTCGCTGACCCACTCCGGGCAGCTCAAGCGGGACGCTTACCAGTTCGGCCCGATGTACGGCCCCAAGGGCGCCACCGTGAAGTTCTACTTCCGCGCGTACAGCTGGAAGAACTACCTCTACAAGGGCTCGGTGCAGACCGGCGCGGACGGCAAGTACAGCAAGAAGATCACTGCCTGGGACTCCGGCTGGTGGAAGGCCGTCTACCAGGGCGAGTCGTGGCGGCAGACCGCGACCAAGTGGGACGAGGTCAAGGTCAGCCGCTGACCACGGGAGCGCAGAACCGGCACGGCCTCCACAGGCCGTGCCGGTTCTGTCTGTGCGGCGGTCAACTGCCGGGCAGCGCCGTCAAGCAGCGCACCCGCGGTGGTCAGCGGGGGATGAGCGTGAGGATCGACGCCTCGGGGCGGCAGGCGAAGCGGATCGGCGCCGTCGGGTGGGTGCCCAGGCCCGCGGAGACGTGCAGCCAGGCGTCCGAGCCGGGCCACCGGTGCAGGCCCTTCGCCATGGCGTGCGGCAGGTCGCAGTTCGTCGTCAGCGCGCCGTAGCCCGGCACGCAGACCTGGCCGCCGTGGGTGTGGCCGGCCAGCAGCAGCGCGAACCCGTCCGCCGCCATCGCGTCCAGGACCCGGGAGGCCGGGGTGTGGGTCACGCCGAGGTGCAGGTCCGCGTCCGGCGAGACCGGGCCCGCCACGGACGGGTAGTCGTCGCGCTCGACGTGCGGGTCGTCCACGCCGACGAGCTCCACCGAGCGGCCGCCGGCCTTGAGCACCGTACGGGCGTTGTTGAGGTCCGCCCAGCCCGCGCCGGTGAGCGCCGCGCGCAGGTCCTCGAACGGCAGCTCGGCGCCCTGGACGTACTCGCGTTCCGGCAGCAGGTACTGCAGGGGGTTCTTCCAGACCGGGCCGCGGTAGTCGTTGGAGCCGAAGACGAACCCGCCGGGCACGTCCAGCAGCGGCCGGAGGGCTCGCAGCACGCCCGGCACGGCCTCCGGCGACGCCATGTTGTCGCCGGTGGCCACGACCAGGTCGGGGTCCGTGCCGGCGAGCGCGGCGACCCACGCCTGCTTGCGGTGCTGGCCGGGCATCATGTGCAGGTCCGACAGGTGCAGGATGCGCAACGGTTCGGCGTCGGGCTCCAGCACCGGGACGGTGAAGCGGCGCAGCGTGAACAGGTTGCGTTCGACCAGGGAGGCGTACGCGAACGTGGCGCCGCCGGCGGCGGTCACCGAGGCGGCCAGGGCGATAAGGGAGCGCTTGCGCATGACGGCCAGAGTAGTTTGACCGTCCATGGGAACGCTGAAGGACCGCCTGAACGACGACCTGCACTCCGCCATGAAGGGTCGCGACGAGCTGACCACGTCGACGCTGCGCATGGCGCTCTCCGCCGTCCGCAACGCCGAGGTGTCCGGCGACGCCGCGCGGGAGCTCTCGGACGACGAGGTGCTCGCGGTGCTGACCAAGGAGGCGAAGAAGCGGCGCGAGGCCGCGGCCGCCTTCCGGGACGCCGGCCGCGCGGACCAGGCCGAGAAGGAGACCGCCGAAGGTGAGATCCTCGACCGCTACCTGCCCGCCCAGCTGAGCGACGAGGAGATCGCCGAACTCGTCGCGGGGGCGCTGCGCGACGGCGGCTTCAGCGGGAAGGCCCAGATGGGCCCGGCCATGCGGGCGGCTCAGGCCGCGGTGGCGGGGCGCGCCGAGGGAGGCCGCGTGGCGGCGGAGGTACGCCGGCAGCTCGGCTGACCCGCGTACGGGACAGAGAACGGGCGGGCCACCTCAGGGGTGACCCGCCCGTCCGCGCTCTATCGGCGCCCGGGTCTCGGCGGGAAGATGCCGCCGCGGTCGCCGGGCTTGGGGTTGTCGGGTTTCTTGTCCTCTTTACCCTTGCTGACCTGGATGCTGACGAAGCCGCCCTTGATGGTCCGGCCGTCGGGGCTGGTGCCGGCCGCGGTGCCCTTGGGACAGCTCGACTCGACCTCCGGCCCGATCGAGGCGCTGAAGCCGGCGCTCTCCAGCCGGGCCCTGGCGCCGTCCAGCGTCGCGCAGGTCACGTCCGGGATCGACCGCTGATCGCCGACGGAGATCTTCCGGTCGCCCGGCTTCTTGAACTGGACCTTGGGTTTGCCCTTCATGTAGTCGCGCATCGTGTCCCAGACCGCGGGGTTGACGATGCCGTGCGACATCCGGTCCGAGTGGTCGGCGTAGTCCGGGTTGACCAGGTAGCCCGCCACGGTCAGCGAGTTGCTGCTGATGATCAGCGCGGCGGTCTTGTCGTGGTCCGTGGTGCCGGTCTTGCCGTAGATCGGGTGCTTGATGATGCCGTGCGCCTGCGGCGCCGTCCGGCCCCGGCAGCTGCCGAGCTGGGCGCTGTCGCCGACCGGGCAGCGGGCCGCGTCGATCGCGGCGCGTGCCACGTCCGGCGAGGTGGCCCGGGTGCAGTGCGGCTTGCCGACGTCGATCTTCTCGCCGTCCTGCGCGGTGATCTGCTCGACGGGGGTCGGCGTGCAGTACATGCCGTCGCCGGCGAGTGTCGCGTACGCGTTGGCCATGTCCAGCGGGGTGGAGGAGGAGACGCCGAGGGTGAATGCGCCCCACTGGTGGGCGGACTGCTCGGTGGCGGCGAAGTCGGCGTCGTTCTTGGCGCGGAACTGCACGCCGAAGCGTTTCGCCACGTCCACGACCTTCTCGGCGCCGACCCGTTCCTGCAGCGGCACGAAGTACGTGTTGACCGATGCGCCGAAGCCGGTCCACATGTTGAAGACGCCGGACTCGTTCTTCGACGCGTTGGACGGGCAGTAGTACTTGCCGTTACACGTCGAGGGGCCCGGCGCGATGATGTACTTCGACACGTACCGGGGCGGGGCGTCGATCGGGTAGGCCAGCGGGTAGCCGTTCTCCAGGGCCGCGACCACCGTGAAGATCTTGAACACCGAGCCGGCCTGGTAGCCGGTGATGTCGCCGCCGCCGCTGAGCAGCGGGTTGGTGGTGTTCGGGTACGTGCCGCGGATCTTCTTGCGGGCCTTGCGCGGGTCCGAGGAGATCTTGTTCTGCGGCTTGTCCGGGTCGTCGAGCTTGAAGCGGCGGTTGGCGGCCAGCGCGCGGACCTTGCCGGTGCCGGGCTGGACGCCGGCCAGGAGCAGAGCGTTCTTGTTCTTCTCCTTGATGTGGTCCGCGATGTTCTCCCGGGCCGCGTTCTGCGCGGTGATGTCCATCGAGGTCTGGATGCGGTAGCCGCCGCTCTTGAGCCGCCGCTCCCGGTCGTACGTGGTGGCGCCGAACTCGTCGCGGCTCAGCCACCAGCGGTAGAAGTAGTCGCAGAAGAAGCCCCAGTGGTTCTTCGCCACCGAGACGCAGCCGTTGCCGGTCCGCTTGACCGTCTTGCTGATCTTGGTGTTGGTGGCCTTCTTCGCCTCGTCGGGGGTGATGAAGCCGAGCTCCAGCATGTCGTTGACCACGTAGTTGCGCCGGGCCAGCGCCTGCGGGTAGCCGCTGGCGGTGGTCGGGTTGAACGCGGTGGGCGCCTTGACCATGCTGGCCAGCAGGGCGGCCTCGGCGACCGTGAGATCCTTCGGCTTCTTCTGGAAGTACACCTGGCTGGCGGCGTAGACGCCGTACGCGCCGTTGCCGAACGGCGCCGCGTTCAGGTAGCGCTCGAGAATCTGCTCCTTGGTGAGCTCCTTCTCGACCTGCATCGCGTACTTCATCTCGGTGATCTTGCGCTTGGGGCTGTCGATCGTGGCGTCGACGACCTCCTGCGGATTGGTCGCCGAATAGGCCAGGGACATGCGGACGTACTGCATCGTCAGCGTCGAGGCGCCCTGCGTGGAGGACTTGCCGCTGTTGTTGTTCACGAATGCGCGGGCGACGCCTTTGAGGTCGACGCCGTTGTGCTTGTAGAACTCGTGGTCCTCGGCCGCGATGATCGCGTGCTGCATGTTAACCGAGATGTCCTTCAGCGGCGCGTCACTGCGGAACTCGTCGTAGAAGACCGAGATCTGCGTTTTGTTGTCCGACGCGAAGATTCGGCTGATCTGGGGGGCGCTGGCCTGCTTGAGTTCGCTGGGCAGGCTCGCGAAGGTCTCCCCGCCGGCCTTGGCGGCCAGGCCGGACATCGCGACGGCGGGAAATGCGGCGGCGGCCACGACGACACCGGCCAGCAGTCCACAGATCAGCAGCGAGGTCGCATTGGCGAAGATGTTGTGATCGCGTCTGCGCATCCAGGAGCTCACGTGAGCAGGGTACGCGAAAGAAGCGCCCGGCCAAGTGTCGAGATGGCCACGGTTCGCCCAGAATCATCCTGCCCCTACGGTCGGCAGCGCGTGGCGTTTTCTGCGAATTCCTGGGAACTTTTGGCTGTCCGGTCTGGGCGTGATGGCCGTAACTCCCGAGAGATACGTATTTGAGGGACAACGTTGCGTAATCGCCCGACTACGGAGCATGATGGTCCGGCGAGCTATCGCACGACGTCTGCACGGCTTGGGGGACATGAGCCCGCAGACGTCAGGGGGTCATGGCAAGGGGGGACGTATACAGATGGGGATGATCAGCGACTGGCCCAGCATGGCGGCGTGTCAGAGTGGCGACCCTGACGCGCTGTTCGTGCAGGGCGCCGAGCAGAACGTGGCGAAGAGGATCTGCCGCAGCTGCCCGGTCCGCTACGAATGCCTCGCCGACGCGCTGGACAACCGGATCGAGTTCGGTGTCTGGGGAGGCATGACCGAGCGGGAACGCCGAGCGCTGCTGCGCCGGCACCCGCACGTGGCGAGCTGGCGGAAGATGTTCGAAGCCGCACTGCGCGAGAAGGGCGCCGACAAGGTGCTCGTCTCGACCCGCTGATTGCACTAGGCGGTGAGCGCATCGCCGATCGTTCGCAGCCCGTCGACGTCATGGACGTCGGCGGGCTGCGCTGTCACTGCCACCGCCGGCACCTGCGGGAACGCCTCCGTGAACCGGGCGGCGACCCGCACCTCCCGGTCTATCTGACGCAACAGCCCGGCGTGCACCCGCAGCGCGTCCGCGGTCGTCTGCTGGTCACCCGCCGCGTCGAGCGCAGCGGCCGCCGCCTCGGCCTCGGCCAGGGGCACCGAATCCAGGGCCGCCTGATGGGTGCGGTTGAGCACCAGGCCGGCGAGCGGCATCCGCTCGGCCACCAGCCGCTCCGCGAAATACGCGGCCTCGCGGACGGCGTCGCGCTCCGGCGCCGCGACGACCAGGAACGCGGTCTGCGGGTCCTGGAGGATCCGGTACGTCTCGTCCGCGCGCTGCCGGAATCCGCCGAACATCGAGTCCAGGGCGGCGACGAAGCCGGACAGGTCGGTCAGCAGCTGCGCGCCGAGGATCTTCTGCACCGCGCGGGAGAAGATCCCGAACGAGGCCGTCACCAGGCTGAACATGCTGCGCCCGCCGCGCGCCGGTGCCATGAGCATGCGCAGCATCCGGCCGTCGAGGAAGCGCGACAGCCGCGCCGGGGCGTCCAGGAAGTCGAGCGCCGACCGCGACGGCGGGGTGTCGACCACGATCAGGTCCCACTCGTCGCGGGACCGCAGCTGGCCCAGCTTCTCCATCGCCATGTACTCCTGCGTGCCGGAGAACGTCGAGCTCATGGCCTGGTAGAACGGGTTCGCGAAGATCTCCGCGGCGCGCTGCGGCGAGGTGTGCGCCTGCACGACCTCGTCGAACGTGCGCTTCATGTCGAGCATCATGGCGTGCAGCTCGCCGCCGGTCGCCTCGGTGTCGATGCCCTTGACCTGCCGCGGCGTGTTGTCCAGCTCGTTGAGGCCCATCGACTGGGCCAGCCGGCGGGCCGGGTCGATGGTGAGCACGACGGTGCGCCGGCCGTGCCGTTCGGCGGCCCGCAGCCCCAGGGCGGCGGCCGTGGTCGTCTTGCCCACGCCGCCCGCGCCGCAGCACACGACGATCCGGGTGGACGGGTCGGCGAGCAGGGCGTCGACGTCCAGGCGCGGTGCGGTCTGATCAGCCACGCTTCGAGCGTACTGAGTCGTAGGCTGCATCGCGGGGCGGAGAGCTGCAGTGTGTGTCGGGTCGGACACACATCAGACACTCATGAGCAGCGCGGCGAGCCGGTGCAGGCCGTCCAGGTCGACCCCGTCCTCGAGCAGCGGCAGCTCCACCATCGGGTGGTCCGACTCGGCCAGATCGGCGCGCAGCGACTCCTCCAGCTCGCGCCGGGTGAGGTGCGCCTTCGCCTCGGCCAGCAGCCCGGTGACGGTCGCCGGGTCGGTGGGCAGGCCGGCGGCGGCCAGGCCGCGCTTCAGCTCGGTCTTGGTGACCTTGGCGCCGGCCAGCAGCGGGGGACGGGCGCCGTTGACGATGATCCGGCCGACCGGGATGTGCAGCGCGGCGAGCTCGCCGATCGCGTCGAGGCTCTCCTGCACCGGCATCTCCTCGAGCAGCGTGACCACGTGCACGGAGGTCATCGGCGAGCGGAGCAGGGTGGCCACGCCCTCGCTCTGGGTCTTGATCGGCCCCATCTTCGCCAGCTTGGCGGTCTCCGCGGTGACGTTGAGGAAGCGTCCGATCCGGCCGGTCGGGGGCGCGTCGAGCACCACCGCGTCGTACGCGCGCCGGCCGTCCGACGAGCGGGTGGTCGCCTCCTTCACCTTGCCGGTGAGCAGCACGTCGCGCAGACCGGGGGCGATGGTGGTGGCGAAGTCGATCGCACCGATCTTGCGCAGGGCCCGGCCGGCCGCGCCCAGCTTGTAGAACATGTCGAGATACTCGAGCAGGGCTTCCTCGGGATCCACGGCCAGCGCGCGCACCTCGCCGTCGGCCTCGGCCGGGGTGGCGATCCGCAGCTCCTCGTACGGCAGCGGTTCGGTGCCGAAGAGCTGGGCGATGCCCTGCCGCCCCTCGACCTCGACGAGCAGCGTGCGGTGCCCGCCGGCCGCCAGCCCCAGCGCCAGCGCCGCCGCCACGGTGGTCTTGCCCGTGCCGCCCTTACCCGTCACCACGTGCAGACGGGCGGGCCAACTGTTCCTACCCACGCTTTCGAGCGTACGTGCCCTCATCTTTTCCTTCGGTTCTCCGCTGCGGGCAAGCTCAGCTCAGCCGTTGATGTCGCAGACGAGCCATCCGGTCTTGTGGACCACCGTGAACGTCAGCTCCTGCTGGGCGGCCTTCTCGTCGTCCGTCGTCATCGTGAGCTGGACGGCCACCACGGCTTTCTTCTCGCTCTGCCCCGAGACGGCGGGCTCGCTCCACCGGAAGACCGGGGCCTGGTAGGCGTTCGCGTACCCCTTGATCTGGTCGATCCGCTGCTTGAGCTTGTCCTCGTCGCGGGCCTCGCGGCAGACGAGGTCGCCCGCCGCGGCCGCGTCGTGCTGCGTGTACGCGGCGGTGAGGAACCGGTCGACGGCCGTGGCCGGGTCCGGCGAGCCCTTGCCGCTGTCGGCGTTGCGCAGCAGCATCAGCGCCGACAACGTGCCGCCGCCGAACAGCAGCAGCGTCAGCACCAGGGCGAGCGCCACCCACAGCGCGGTACGCCGCCGCTTCGGTGGCGGGTCGGTCAGCACGGTCTCGGTGGCGTGCGGGTCGAACGGCACCTCCCACGGCTGCGGCAGCATGCTCAGCGGGATGGCCTCGGTGGGCTGGTCGTGCTGGACGCCGGGCTGCACCTCGGCCGGCGGGGAGTGCTCGAAGGCCAGATGCTCCGGCGGGTGCGTACGCCACTCGCCCGGCTTCTCGTGCTTGGCGTGCCACGGCCCGGCCGGTGGCTCCTGATGCCACACGACCTCGCCCTCGACCGTCTCGGCCCCGGCCACGGGCGCCGGCTGCCCGGCGGGGCCGGCCGCGGCCTGTCCGGCGGGGCCGGGGTGGCCCGGCTCGCCGGGGTACGCCCCCAGCGGCGGCCACTGTGGCGCGTCGGCGAGGTCCGAGGCCGGCGCCTCCTCGGCGGCGATGGACGACGTCCGCGGGGTCCGGCCCGGCGGCTGTTCCGTCATCGAACCCCCTGATCAACACCGTTGCGGCTTCCCCTGAAGGTTAGTGGAATCCGGTCGGGCGCGAGGCTGCTCCGGCCGTGACTAGGCTGTCGCGCAGGCAACCGATCTACCGCAGGGAGCTGGGCGAGCAATGCAGAAGTGGGAGTACGTGACCGTGCCGCTGCTGGTCCACGCGACCAAGCAGATCCTCGACAACTGGGGCGAGGACGGCTGGGAGCTGGTGCAGGTCGTGCCGGGCCCCAACCAGGAGCAGCTCGTGGCGTACATGAAGCGGGCGAAGCAGTGACGGCACCGACCCCGGTCTCCGGCGACGGCGGCGCGGACGCGTACGCGAAGCTGGCCGAGCTGGGGCTGACGCTTCCCACGGTGGTGCCGCCGCTGGCGTCGTACGTGCCGGCCGTGCAGTCGGGCAACTACGTCTACGTCTCCGGTCAGCTGCCGATGGTGGACGGGAAGCTGCCGTACACCGGAAAGGTCGGGGCGGACGTCACGCCGGAGCAGGGCACCGAGCTGGCCCGCTACTGCGCGCTCAACGCCCTCGCCGCGATCGACGCGCTGGTCGGCCTCGGGCGGATCGTGAAGATCGTCAAGGTCACCGGGTTCGTGGCGTCGGCGGAGGGCTTCACCGGCCAGCCGGCCGTGGTCAACGGGGCGTCGAACCTGTTCGGCGACGTGCTCGGCGAGCTGGGCCGGCACGCGCGCAGTGCGGTGGGCGTCTCGGAGCTGCCCCTCGGCGCGCCGGTCGAGGTCGAGGTCATCGCGGAGATCGCCTGACCCGGCACCGTACGGCGTGGGGGTTTCATAGCCGAACGTGACCGTGGGCCGGCCGGGTCGCACAATCCGTGCTCGGCTCCACGGCACTCGGCGACGTACCATGCGCTGGGGGGTGGGTCTGTGTCGTCGCAGGTCGAGCGGTTGCCGGAGTGGGTCACGCCGCTGCGTGCGCCCAACGCCGGTCCGATGACGCTGGACGGCACCAACAGCTGGGTGCTGCGCGCACCGGGCGCTCCCGACGCCGTGGTGATCGACCCCGGGCCGGACGACGCCGGGCACCTCGCGTCGCTGGCCGAGCACCGGCCGCTGAGCGCGATCCTGGTGACGCACGGGCACC
This sequence comes from Actinoplanes sp. NPDC049316, assembly GCF_040677315.1. NCBI lineage: Bacteria > Bacillati > Actinomycetota > Actinomycetes > Micromonosporales > Micromonosporaceae > Actinoplanes > Actinoplanes sp. NPDC049316. The sequence continues at coordinate 204,066 of NZ_JBFAQM010000008.1, forward strand.
ACGATCACGTCGAGGGCACCGAGACGCTGTCGCGGATGCTCGGCGGCGTGCCGATCCTCGCGGCCGATCCGAAACACGGCGACCCGCTGCCGCCGCGGATACGCCTCGCCGGCCTCGACATCGAGGTCGTCGCCACGCCCGGGCACACCGCCGACTCGGTCTGTTTCGTCGTCGAGGACGCGATCTTCACCGGGGACACCGTGCTGGGTCGGGGCACGGCCGTGGTGGCGTGGCCCGACGGCGACCTCGGGGCATACCTGGACAGCCTCGCCGCGCTGCGGGCGTACCCGATGCTCATGCTGCCCGGGCACGGCCCGGTGCGGGCCGACTGCGCCGAGCTCGCACGGACCTATCTCGCCCACCGCCACGAACGGCTCGAGCAGGTGCGCGCCGCGATGGCCGCCGGCGCCGACACCCCGGAAGCGATCGTCGACGCGGTGTATCCCGGCGTCGACCCGGGGGTGCGCTTCGCGGCGGAGTGGTCCGCCCGCGCGCAACTCGACTTCCTGAGGCGGGAATCACAGCCCGCCTCGGAGGAGTTGGACCCGCTGTGACCTGTCCTGTGTGCGGAACCGTGGCCGTTCCCGGCGCCCGTTTCTGCCACAACTGCGGCGCGGCGCTGCCCGCGGCGGCCACGCTGCCGGCCGCCGAACGGCGGATCGTCACCGTGCTCTTCGGCGACCTCTCGGACTTCACCTCCTGGTCGGAGGACCTCGACCCGGAACGGGTCGGCGCGGTCACCGACCGGGTCCTCGCCGCCCTGGCCGGCGCGGTCAAGACGTTCGGCGGGCACGTCGACAAGCTCACCGGCGACGGCATCATGGCCGTCTTCGGCGCCCCCGTCGCGCACGAGGACGACGCCGAGCGCGCGGTACGGGCGGCTCTGAGCATGCAGCGAGCGGTCCGGCGGGTGCTGGACGACGAACGCGGCGGCGGTGCGCCGCTCGGGCTGCGCGTCGGCCTCAACACCGGCGAGGTCGTGGCGGGCATCCAGGCCGCGATCGAGTACACGGTCATCGGCGACACGGTGAACACCGCGGCCCGGCTCGCCGACGCCGCCGCGGTCGGCGCGGTGTACGCGGGCTCCCGTACCGCCGCGGGCACCCGGCACGTCGCCTCCTGGCGGCAGCTGCGGGCGTTGCGGCTCAAGGGCAAGCGGGAGCCGGTGCCGGCGTACGAGCTGCTGGGCCTGCACGATGCGCCGGGCACGCGCTCGGGCCTCGGCGACGAGGCGCCGTTCGTGGGCCGCGAGACCGAGCTGGGCCGGGTCGCCGGGCGGCTAGCCGAGGTGATCGACTCCGGCGCCCCGCGGGTCATGGTGATGACCGCGGAGGCCGGCATCGGCAAGACCCGTTTCGCCGGCGAGGTGAAGCGCCTGGCGGCCGGCTACGACGTCGGCGCCGGCCGGTTCGCCGCGCACACCGGCGCGCGGGTGCTGCGGGCCCGCTGCCGGGCCTTCGGCGAGCGGCGCCGCTTCGCCCCGCTGGCCGACCTCGTGCGCAAGGCTGCCGGCCTGCCCAAGGACGTGGCCGCCACGATGACCCGCGCGGTGGTCGAGGAGCGGCTGCGCAAGGTCGTCAGCCGGCTGGCCCGCGACGGCGAGACCCCCGACGTCGACCTCGACCGGCTGCTCGCGCTGCTCGGGTACGGCGAGGCGCCGGGCAACGCGGTCGGGCCGGCGGCGGTGGCCGAGTGGCAGCCGGCCGGTGGCGCCCGGCCGGAGACCGAGACCATCCCGATCGCGGTCGCGGAGCTGTTGACCGCGCTGTCCCGCGAGGCGCCGCTGGTCGTGATCGTGGACGACCTGCACGACGCCACCGCGGAGACGATCGACGCGCTCGGCGGCGTGCTGTCGCGCCTCGACGGCCCGGTGGTCATGCTGCTGCTGGGCCGCCCCGAGCTCGTGCGTACGGCCGGCGCGCTGACCCGCCTCGCGGACGCCGAGATCCACAGCCTGCCCCCGCTGCGCGGCGCGGACGCGTCCCGGCTGCTGACGTCGTACCTGAACGGCGGGAAGCTCCCGCAGCCGGACGCGGACCGCCTGCTCGCGACCGCGCAGGGCAACCCGTTCTACCTCGCCGAGCTGGTCACGCTGCTGATGGAGCGCGGCGCGCTGATGCCCGCGGTCGGCGCCAACGCAGCCGGCAAGTGGCAGCTCGCCGCCGGCTCGCTGGGCAGCCAGCTGCTCTCGCGTGACCTGGCCGCCGTGCTCGCTGCCCGCATCGACGCGTTGCCGGGCGAGCCGCGGTCGGTCCTGCGCGACGCCGCGGTCGTGGGCGACACCGTGCCCACGGGCGCGGTCGAGGCGCTGCGTGACCGCCGGTCCGCGGGGGACGCCCGCCCCGGCGCGGTCGCCGCCGTCGAGCTGGAACGCGCGGTCGACGAGCTGCTGCAGCGGCGCATGCTGCACCGCGTCCGCGGCGGGTACGCGTTCGCCACCCCGCTGATGCGCGAGGCCGCGTACGCCGGCATCGGCAAGGCCGACCTCGCGGAGCGGCACGCGTACCTGGCCCGCTGGGCGGCGCCGGAATCGATCACGGCACTGGGCTACGACGCCGCTGCCCGGCTGAGCATGGGCGAGAACGAGCGCGACGCGTTCGTGGCCGCCCATGTCGAGTGCGCGGTGGAGCTCGCCGACCAGGTGCGGCTGCGTCCCGAGGCGAGCGTCCGCGACGTCGCGCCGCTCGGGGTGGCCGCGCTCGGCCGGATGGCCCGGCGGGCCCTCGCCAACATCGAGCCCGCCGCGTCGATCGCGTACGCCGAACGCGCCGCCGCCCTCACCAAGGACGGTCTGCCGCTCTCCGACCAGCTGGTGCACGCCCGCGCGCTGCTGCGCCTGGGCCGGGCGACCGAGGCGCTCACGCACGGCGAGAAGATCGCCGAGGCGGCCCAGGAGGAGCCGGTGTGCCGCGCCGAGGCCCTGCTCGTCGTGGGCCGGGCCCAGGAGGCGCTGGGCGACGTCCCGAAGGCGGTCTTCGCCTGGCAGGAGGCGCTCGACGTGGCCACCGAGGCCGAGCTCGCCCCGGAACGCGCCAACGCGATGCGCCGGCTGGGCATGGCCGACTTCCTCGCCGGCAAGCTCAGCCAGGCCAGCAGCCGGTTCGCGTCCGCGTACCAGGTGACGCTGGCCGCGGGGGACCGGCACGGGCAGGCGTGGGCACTGCAGAACCTCGCCTGGGTCACCACCACGCGGGGCGACTTCGCGGGCACGGACGCCGTCCTGGGCCGCGCCGCCCGGCTGTTCGCCGAGCTGGGCGACCCGGTCGGCCGATCCTGGCTGCGCGGCACCACGGCGTTCGCCCGGCTGCTCGCCGGGCGGCTGCAGGAGTCGCGGCGGCTGGCCCGGATCTTCCTGCCGTTCGGCGACCGGGTCGGCGAGGGCTGGGCGGTCGGCACGCTGCGGGCGGTGGAGGCGTACGCGTCCGCCGAGCTGGGTGACCTGGCGGAGGCGGACGGCGAGGCGCGGCGGGCGTACCGGGACTTCGACGCGGTGTCCGACGACTGGGGCCGCGGCCTGGCGCTCGTGGTCCGCGGCGTCATCGCGCGCGGCCTGGGTGAGTTCGATCACGCCAACGATCTGCTCACCGACGCCCTCGGGTACGCCGACCGCACCGGCCACCCGCTGCTGCTGGGCATGGCCGGCACGCTGCGCGGCTTCGTGGCGCTGCAACGCGGCGACGGTGAGGCGGCGGAGGCCGACGCGCGCCGGGTGATGACCTCGGTGGAACCGCACAATCCGCTCGCTCCCGCGCAGGTGGGGCCGCGGGTGCTGCTCGCCGAGGCGCGGATGCGGGCGGGCGACCCGGGCACGGCGATCGGCCTGCTCGCGCCGATCGCCAGCGACACCGGGGGCTCGCTGCTGTTCCCGCGGCGGCACGCGCTGGCGTCGTACGCGTCGGCGCTGCTGGCCGAGGGCCGGGTGGAGGCGGCTGCCACGTGGATCCGGCGAGCCCGCGAGGTGCGTGCGGAGGACGTCCGCAGCGGTGTCGTCGCCGCGATGGTGCAGGCCAGGGTGAACGCGGCGGCCGGGGACATGCCGGCGGCACGGGACGCGGCGGAGGAGGCGGTGCTGCTCGCGTACTCGACCGAGCAGGCCAGCGAGCGGGCCGCGGCCGAGGAATTGCGGGATGCTCTGGGACTTTCCATCGTGGAACCGGCCGAATCTGTCGCGTACGCGTCTGACGTGCCGGGATGATCCAGCCCGTGCTTCGCGTATTTTCTAAGCCGTGACGGAAACCCCGCCTGGTCGCCTGCCCGTGCCCTACGTGCCAGGCATGTCCGGCTTGTCCGTCATGGCACGCGGAGGGTACGCGACCGTGTACCGAGCGACACAGGACTCGGTCGGCCGCGAGGTCGCGATCAAGGTCGAGAACCGGACCCTGGAGAGCCCGCGGGACCAGGCCCGGTTCCTGCGCGAGGCGAAGGCCGCCGGGCGGATGTCGTCGCACCCGCACGTGGTGGACCTGTTCGACGTCGGCGTGACGGTGGACCAGCACCCGTACCTGATCATGGAGCTGTGCGACGGGTCGTACCTGGACCGCATGCGGGTCTCGCCGCTCGGCGCGGTGGAGGCCCGCGACCTGGGGGTGAAGATCGCCGACGCGCTGGTGCACTCGCACGCCAACGGCGTGCTGCACCGCGACGTCAAGCCGGCCAACATCCTGTACTCGCACTTCAACCCGGCCGTGCTCGCCGACTTCGGCCTCGCCGTGCTGGGCGAGATGCGTGACTCCTCGGTGACGCTCGAGGTGCTGACCCCGGCGTACGCGCCGCCCGAGATGTTCTCGCACGCCGACCCCTCGGGCGCCGTCGACGTGTACGCGCTCAGCGCCACCCTCTACGCGGTCATGCGGGGGCGGCCGCCGCGGTGGGACGGCGACCGCAGCCCCAGCCTCATCACGCTGATGGACATGTTCACCAAGCCCATCCCGGACCTGCCCGGCGTCCCGCGCTCGCTGACCGACGTGCTGCGGTACGGCATGGCCAACGACCCTCGGGACCGTCCCACGGCCGAGCAGCTGCGGGACATGCTCGCGGGGGTGCACCTGAGCCCGGGCCACGGGTCCGCCGGCGTGTACCGGTCCTCGACGTTCGTTCCGCCGGCCCCGCGCCCGCACCACACCGCGTCCCCGCCGCGACCGGTGCCGCCGGTCACGCCGACGCGTGACGCCGCCGGCGCGGACGAGACGCCGACCGTCCACACCGAGAACCCCAAGCGCGGCAAGCGGAAGTGGCTGTTCGGCGGCTTCGGCGTCGCCCTGCTGCTCGCGGCGTCGATCGGCGGGTCGTTGCTGGCCGCGGCGCAGGGGCCGGCCGTCCGCTCGGTGGCGTCCCGGCTCGCCGCGCCGACCGCCTCGGCGCTGCCCGCCGCGATGGCCCAGCTGCCCGGCTGCCTCGCCGCCCGGTCGTACTGTCCCGGCGAGCTCGAGTGCTTCACCCTGCGGGCCGGCACGGGACCGGTGGCCCGCAAGGTGTCCTGCGCGAAGCGGCACAGCTGGGAGGTCTTCGCCGTCGGCTCGCTGCCCTCCGATGTGGACCCCCGTGACCGCGACGCCGTCACCACCGATCCGGCCGTGCTGCGGGTCTGCAGCAGGTCGGTGTTCCGGCGCACCACCGCCCGCCGGGACGCGGCGCAGTGGGCGCTGTCCGTGCTCCCGCCCACGACCGAGGACCGGACCTTCCGCTGCCTGGCCGGCCAGGGTGCGGGGGAGCTGCACGGCCCGGTGCTCAGCCGCGGCTGACTACTCGGGGTCCAGCACCGCCAGCAGCTCGCCGGTGTCGACCTCCGCGCCCGGGTGCACCGGCAGCGAGGCGACCACGCCGGCCGAGGGCGCGTGGACGGGATGCTCCAGCTTCATCGCCTCGAGGGTCAGCAGCAGCTCGCCGGCGCGGACCCGCTGACCCGGCACGACGAGGACCCGGCGTACGGCCCCGGGCAGCGGCGCGATCAGCGAGCCCTCGGTGGCCTCGGGCGCCGGCAGCGGGAAACGGGACAGCTCCCGCAGCGTGACCGAGCCCTCGGGACTGTCCACGTAGGAGACGTCGCCGACCCGGTGCACCTTGAGGCTGAGCCGGATGCCGTTGACGTCGAGGTCGACCCGTGAGCCGTCCGCGTGCACCACGACCGTGGGCGGGTGATCGTCCAGCGTCGGCGCCTGGCCGAGGCCCGCGAGGTCCAGCTCCTCGGGGTCCACCGCGCGGACCCACCAGCCCGCCAGCTCGCCGTGCCGGTTCATCCGATAGCCCACCTCGACCGGGCCGGCGGGGCCGTCGTACACGGCGGTCTGCGAGCCGGACGGCACGTTGCGCCACCCCGACGGCAGCGAGCGCAGCACCGGGGCGGTCGAGCGCCGGGCGGCGGCGCCGGCCAGGGCGGCGGCGAGGCAGGAGATGCGTACGGCGTCCACACTGGACAGCAGCGGGGCGAACACCTCCGGGTGCCGGTCCAGGAAGCCGGTGTCGATGTCCCCGGCCCGGAACGACCCGTGCCGCAGCACGCGGACGAGCAGGTCGCGGTTCGAGACCACCCCGTGCAGTTCGGTACGGGTCAGCGCCGACGCGAGCATCCGCGCGGCCTCCTGCCGGGTGGGCGCCCACGCGACGAGCTTGGCGAGCATCGAGTCGTGCTGCCCGCCGACCACCGAGCCGTCCACCACCCCGGCGTCCAGGCGCAGGCCGGGCTGGGGCAGCGGCCGGAACGAGCCCGCCACGTCCGGCACCTTGAAGCGGTGCAGGGTGCCGGCGGCCGGGAGCCACGCGTACGCGGGATCCTCGGCGCAGATGCGTACCTCGATGGCGTGCCCGCGGATCGGCGGCGGGCCGGGCATCGGCAGGTTCCCGCCCTCGGCGATCAGCAGTTGCAGGCGCACGAGGTCGTACCCGGACACGCACTCGGTCACCGCGTGCTCGACCTGCAGGCTCGGGGTCAGCTCGACGAACCAGAAGGAGCCGTCCTCCTCGAGCAGGAACTCGACCGCGCCGGCGCCCACGTACCCGATGGACCGGACCGCGAGGATCGCCGCCCGGCACAGCTGCTCGCGCAGCGCGGGGTCGACCGCGGGCGAGGGCGTCTCCTCGATGATCTTCTGGTAGCGCCGCTGGACCGAGCACTCCCGCTCGCCGAACGGCACCACCGCGCCGTGCGAGTCGGCCACGATCGGCACCTCGATGTGCCGCACGTTCTCCAGGTACGGCTCGCAGAACACGTCGTCGCCGGTCTCCTGGCGGGTGGAGGCCACCGCCTCGGCCAGCGTGACCGGGTCGCGGACCACCCGCATGCCCGCGCCGCCGGTGCCGCCGGCGGGCTTGATCAGGACCGGGAACTCCGTGACCGTCTCGACATCGGTCAGCGTCTGCAGCACCGGCACGCCGGCCTCCGCGACGATGCCCTTGGTGTCGATCTTGCTGTGCAGCGTGCCGAGCGTCTTGGCCGGCGCGCCGACCCAGATCATCCCCGAGTCGGCCACCTCGGCGGCGAACTCCGGATCCTCGGCCAGCGCCCCGTTGCCGGGATGGATCGCGTTGGCGCCGGCCCGCTTCGCCGCCGCGATGATCAGGTCGCCCCGCAGGTACGTCGAGGACGGCGTGCCGCCGGTGAGACGGACCGCGTAGTCCGCCTCCGTCACGTGCGGCGCGTCGGAGTCGGCATCGGAGTAGACGGCGACCGTCTCGATGCCGACCAGGCGGCAGGTGGCGAAGACCCGGCGGGCGATCTCCCCACGGTCGGCCACCAGAAGACGTCGGATCACTGCTCTGCTCTACCTTTCGGGGGTACTCGAGCTTTCGGGGGCACTCGAGGCGTCGGCGGCCATCAGGGTCGGAACACGCCGATGTGCTCGGCGCCCTCGACGGTTGCGCTGTGCACGGCGGAAAGGCAGAGGCCGAGGACGGTACGGGTGTCCCGCGGGTCGATGACGCCGTCGTCCGGGAGCTTCCCGAGCGGTACCGAGTCGTCCGCCGGGCGTTCCACCGGCCAGCTGAACAGGAACCGTGGCTCGTACGCGCGGCCGTAGATCCCCCCGGCCTCCTCCGCCGGGGTGCCGCCGATCATCAGGGTCAGGTGCGGGACGGTCGACTTGGCCACCGCGTGCACCAGGGGGGCGCCGTGGCGTACATCGGCTGCCTCGTGCTGCTCGGCCGACGGCGCCCCGGTGTACTGCACGAACAGCAGAGTCGTCGCCGTCGCGTTGGCGAGCTGGATGAAGTGCACGGCCTTCTGGGTGTCGGCCGGCGAGAAGGGGGCGCCCAGGTTGGCCAGCACGCCCACCGGGTACCCGTGCAGCTCGCCCCAGCCGGTCACCAGCGCGGTGCCCTGGGCCGGCTTGAACTCGTCGAAGTCGCTGCCGTCGAGGATCCGGGCCAGCACCTCGCGCGGCTCGAACACCGACGACGGGTCCGCGCCGGCCATGGCGAGCAGGTCCTCGGCGTCGTAGCGGGGCGGCTCCGGCGGGTACGAGCGGGGCGCCGGACCGCGCTTGCGCCAGTTGAAGCGGCGTACGCACTGCCGCGCCAGCCGCAGCCCGTCCCGTTCGTCCTCGGCCAGCTGGTCGGCCGGGCCGGTCACGCCCGCGGGCACCGTGGGGGCGCTGCGCACCTCCGGGGCGGGACGGCCGTTGGCGGTGGCGGAGCGTACCGGCTGCGGATGGATCGTCAGCATCTTCGCGTGCCCGCGCACCATGATCGTGTAATCCGAGAGCGCCGGCAGGTACGCCGCGTCCCCGGTCGTCGCCCCGAACACCACGCACACCGTCGGCACCCGGTCCGCGGTGAGCTGGCTCAGGTCGCGGGCGATCGCGCCGCCCGGCGGCGGGCCCGCCGGCGCGGCGGCGCCGGTGGACTCCACGAGGTTCACCAGCGGCAGGCGGTTCACCGACGCGATCCGGGCGGCCCGGCGGATCTTCTCGACCGTGTACGGGTTGACCGCGCCGCCCTCGATCGTCGGGTCGTTGGCGATGACCACGCACTCGACACCCTCGACGACGCCGATGCCGGTGACCACGCTGGCGCCGATCGGGTACTCCGAGCCCCACGCCGCCACCGGCGACAGCTCCAGGAACGGGCTGTCCTGATCCAGCAGCATCTCCACGCGCTCGCGGGGCAGCAGCTTGCCGCGCGCGTGGTGGCGGGTGACCGACTTCTCCCCGCCGCCGGCCCGGGCCGCCTCCAGCGCCGTCTCCAGCTCGGCCAGCCGTTCCAGCATCGCGCTGCGGCTCGCCAGGTACGCGGGGGTGCGCGGGTCGATCGCGGTGTCCAGCACCGTCACGTCGTCACCCCGCTGCGCTGCACGCCCGCCACCTCGTTCAAAACCGCGCCCTCTCGACCGTCGTAGTGCCTCTCGACCACCTCGGTAACGAGCGGCTGACCGGGTGCGACACGGATCTTGCGGGGGCGGCTTTGTCGCCTGATCAGGTGGCGAATGGGGCATAACGGGCGCGGTTGTCCGTCATGTCCGCATGTGAAGAGGCCGTCCTCGCGGACGGCCTCTCAGGTGTGTCGGTGTTCCGACGGGCTCCGGGCTTCTTTCGCCGCTGCTTCTTCAGTAGCGGCGCTTTCGCCCTGCTGCTTCGTCCGTGGCGGCGCTTTCGCCCTGCTGCTTCGTCCGTGGCGGCGCTCTTTGCGCCGCTCGGCTTCGTCAGACGCGGGCGCGGCGGGCCAGGCGCTCCGGGTCCAGGATGATCACGCTCTTGCCGTCGAGGCGCAGCCAGGCCCGCGAGGCGAAGTCGGCGAGCGCCTTGTTGACCGTCTCTCGCGAGGCGCCGACGAGCTGGGCGAGCTCCTCCTGGGTCAGGTCGTGCGTCACGCGCAGCACGCCGCCGTCGCGGGTGCCGAACCGGCCGGCCATCTGCAGCAGGTTCTTGGCCACGCGGCCGGGAACGTCGGTGAAGATCAGGTCGGCGAGCGCGTCGTTCGTCCGGCGCAGCCTGCGGGCGAGCACCCGGAGCAGCTGCTCCGCGATCTCCGGGCGGTTGTTCAGCCAGGGGCGCAGCGAGGACTTCTTCAGCCGGGCCAGGCGCGTGTCCGTCACCGCGGTGGCCGTGGCCGTCCGCGGGCCGGGGTCGAACAGCGACAGCTCGCCGAGCATGTCCGACGGGCCCATGATCGAGACGAGGTTCTGCCGGCCGTCCGCGGCCCGCCGGCCGAGCTTGATCTTGCCGGAGAGAACGATGTAGAGACTGTCACCCGCCTCGCCCTCATTGAAGACGATGTCGCCCTTGCGGAACTCGATCGTCTCCATCTCCTTGGCGAGCGCCTCGGCCGCCTCCGGGTCCACACCCTGGAAGATCCCGCTGCGAGCCAGTACCTCATCCATCGCTGTACCTCCGAATACGCGCTTCGCCGCGCACGATCAGTCTAGGCGCACGCGGGCCGGAAACGGGCGGCACCCCTCGATCCAGATCTCGCAGCGTAACCACCACGGCCGCCGGATCGTCGAAAGTCCGTCGCTCTCGGTGAGCGATGGTCGGCCGTTCGACGGTCGCGACGGCTTGTCGCCCGACGGTATCGTCCGGATCGATGAATTCCCAGCCCCCACCGCACCGGCCCGGCCTGTTCGGCCGGCCGATCCTGACCGTCACCCTCGTCGTGGCGGTCCTCGCCGGCGCCGGCCTCGGTGGCGTGGCGCTCGCCGACCGCGGCCCGGAACGCGCGGCCGCCACCTGGCACGCCGCGCCCACCTCCTCGCGCGCCTCCGGGACGGATCCCGCAGCGGATGAGCCGGAGGAGACGCCTGCGGAGAAGCCGGACACGATCACGTTCTCGGCCACGGGCGACATCATCATGGGCAGCGCGCCCAACAAGCTGCCCGCCGGCAACGGCAAGGGCTTCTTCGACTCGGTCAAACCGGGGCTCAAGTCCGACCTCGTGATGGGCAACCTCGAACAGCCGCTCACCGAGGACACCGGCACCTCCAAGTGCGGCACGCCCCCGCGCGACAACTGCTTCGCCTTCCGGTCGCCGCCCTCGTACGCCGGGCACCTCAAAGAGGCCGGCTTCGAGCTGCTCAACACGGCGAACAACCACTCCAAGGACTTCGGTACGCAGGGATACCGAAACACCGTCGAGGCGCTCGAGGGCGCCGGCCTCAAGCACACCGGCGCCCAGGGCCAGATCACGGTCGTCGAGGTCAAGGGCGTGAAGGTCGCGGTCGTGGGCTTCTCGCCGTACGCGGGGGCGAACAACCTGAACGACCTCCCGGCGGCACGGGCGGTGATCCAGGAGGCGAGCGGGCAGGCCGACGTCGTGGTGGTGCAGGTGCACATGGGCGCGGAGGGCGCCGACAAGGGCCACGTGAAACCGGGCAACGAGCTGTTCTTCGGCGAGAACCGGGGCGACCCGATCAAGTTCTCCCACGCCGTCGTCGACGCGGGCGCCGACGTGGTGGTCGGGCACGGGCCGCACGTGCTGCGCGGCATGCAGTTCTACAAGGGCAAGCTCATCGCGTACAGCCTGGGCAACTTCGCCGGGGGCGGGCGGACGCTGAGCCGCGGCGGCGTCCTCGGGTACGGCGGCATCCTGCGCGTCACGGTCACCAAGGACGGGACGTTCAAGGGTGGCAAGTTCCTGTCGACGGCGATGAACTCCGCCGGGCGGCCCATCCGGGACTCCGCGAACGAGCGCGGGCGCGCGCGGGTCCGGGAACTGTCGGCGGCCGATTTCGGCGACACCGCCGCCAAGATCGACGAGAACGGGCTGATCTCCGCGCCGGCCTGATCCCCGTAGCGCCTGGTCATCGGTGCGGTGGCCGCGAGGCCGCGATTCCCGGTCCGTTCCGTGGCCGGGAATGTCGGTGGTGCGACGTACTCTTGCTCGCGTGAGTCGTCCCCTCGTCGCCGCACCCGCCGGTGCGGCCGTCCTCGCCCGGTCGGCCAAGCGATTCGCGGGGGAGACCCCCATCGGCCGCAAGCGCCGCGCCCGCAAGATGGCCAAGGTGCTGGCCGAGACGCACCCCGACGCGCACTGCGAGCTCGACTTCACGACGCCGCTGCAGCTCGCCGTCGCCACGATCCTCTCGGCGCAGTGCACCGACAAGAAAGTCAACGAGGTCACGCCGACGGTCTTCGACCGCTACCGGACCGCGGCCGACTACGCGTCCGCCGACCGGGCGCAGCTGGAGGAGGTCCTCCGCCCCACCGGCTTCTTCCGCGCCAAGACCGACTCCCTCATCAAGCTCGGCCAGGCTCTGGTCGAGCGGCACGACGGGGTTCTGCCCGGCACGCTCGAGGAGCTCGTGGCGCTGCCCGGCATCGGCCGCAAGACCGCCAACGTGATCCTCGGCAACGCCTTCGACGTTCCCGGCATCACCGTCGACACCCACTTCCGCCGCCTGGTCAACCGCTTCGGCTGGGTCCAGGAGGAGGATCCGGTCAAGATCGAGCACCTCGTCGCTGACCTCATCGAGAAGCGCGACTGGACCATGCTGTCGCACCGCATCATCTTCCACGGCCGGCGCGTCTGCCACGCGCGCAAACCGGCCTGCGGCGCCTGCACCCTCGCGACGATGTGCCCGTCGTACGGCACCGGCCCGACCGAGGCGGCCCCGGCGGCCAAGCTGCTCAAGGGCCCCCGCGCCCGCGACCTCGCCGCGCAGGCGGGCGTCGACCCCGACCTCGTCCCGGCGGCTGCGGTCACGGCACCGGAGGCGCCGTGAGCCGAGACCTCGCGGGCCGCCCGGCGCCCGGACCGGCACTGGCCCGGTGGCTGACCCCACCGCTGGTGCTGCTCCTGGCCGCCTGCACGGCGACTGAGGTCAAGCCCGGCCCCGACCAGCCGCCCGCGCCGTTCGCCGACTGCGCCGCCCTGGCCGGTCCGCCCGCCCCGGCGTCGCCCGCGGCAGGTCCGCCGTCCTCCGCCGGCTCTTCCTCGACCGGCTCTTCCGCTGCTGGTTCTTCCTCGACCGGTTCTTCGGCCGTCGGTTCTTCGGCCGTCGGTTCTTCGGCCGCGGGTTCTTCCTCGGCCGGCCCTTCTGCCGGCTCTTCCGTCGTCGGTTCTTCCCCGGCCGGGCTCTCCGCCGAGGCTTCGGGGATGCCTGCCGGCGGTGGGCCGGATGCCGGCGGTGGGCCGGATGCCGGCGGTGGGCCGGATGCCGGCGGTGGGCCGGATGCCGGCGCCCGGCCGGGTCTTCCGGACCTCGCGCTGCCGTGCTTCACCGGCGGCGCGCCCGTGCGCCTCACCGCCCTGCGCGGCCCGGCGGTCCTCAACCTCTGGGGCTCCTGGTGCGCCCCCTGCCGCGAAGAGCTGCCGCTCATGCAGGAGCTCGCCGACGCCACCACGGGCCGGCTGCACGTGATCGGCGTCGACACCCGGGACGACCGCGCCGCCGGCGCCTCGTTCGCGTCCGACCACGGCGTCAGCATGCCGACGCTCTACGACCGCGACAAGAAGCTGCTCACCGCACTCGGCAAGATCAATCTGCCGGTGACGGTGTTCCTCCGCGAGAACGGCGAACGGTACGTCTACACCGGCGAGGCGCTCGACAAGCCGGCCCTCGGCGCCCTGGTGCGCGACCACACCGGCGTGACGGTGGCCGGATGAGCGCGCCGGAGGAGCTGCCCGGGTGGTGGGAGCCGTTGCTGACCCGGGCGGCGTCCGCGCGTACCGAAGACTTCACCACCCTGCGGCCCCCGGCGACCGGTGGGCGGGCGAGTGCTGTGCTCGTACTGCTGGGAGAGGACCGTCCCAGCGAGCCGGACCTGCTCGTGCTGCAGCGCGCCGCCACCATGCGCAACCATGCCGGTCAGGCGGCCTTCCCCGGTGGAGCGGCCGATCCGGAGGATCGCGACGCGGCGGACACGGCGCTGCGCGAGGCCCGCGAGGAGGTCGGCCTGGACCCGGCGACCGCGACCGTGCTGGCCACCCTGCCCGACCTGTACATCCCGGTCAGCCGGTTCGTCGTCACTCCGGTGCTGGCCTGGTGGCACGCCCCGCACCCGGTCCGGCCGGTCGACCGGGCCGAGGTCGCCCACGTCGCCCGGCTGCCGGTCGCCGAGCTGGTCGACCCCGCCAACCGGATCCGGGTACGCCACCCCAGCGGCTGGATCGGCCCGGCGTTCCAGGTGCGCGGGATGCTGGTGTGGGGATTCACCGCCGGGGTGATCTCCGCGCTGCTCGACATGGCCGGTTGGAGCCGCCCCTGGCGCCCGGGGCCCATGATGGAGTTGCCCGACCCTCAGCTGCCCAACGGTTCCGTCCCGGCGACCTCGGCGCCGGCCGCCTCCGACGAGGTGGTCTCGTGACCGTCCCTTCTACCTTGAGCGAGTGCTTGTGGTCGATGGAATCCTGATCCTGCTCATGCTGGTCTTCGCGATCAGCGGATACCGGCAGGGTTTCGTCATCGGGGCGCTGTCCTTCGGCGGCTTCTTCAGCGGCGTGCTCATCGGCCTGCAGATCGGCCCGCTGATCGCCAACCAGTTCGCGGACGGCACGGTGCGGCTGGTGGTCTCGCTCGTCACCATCTTCGCGCTGGCGGTGCTCGGCCAGACCCTGGCCGGGTGGCTGGGTACGAAACTGCGGCGGGCCATCGAGAGCCGCCCGATGCAGCGCCTCGACGACGCGGGCGGCGCGATCGTGTCGCTGGTCGCCGTGCTGCTGGTCGCGTGGCTCATCGCCGTACCCCTCGGCTCGACGCCGTTCCCCGAGATCAACCGCCAGGTACGCAGCAGCGCGGTCCTCAACGGCATCAACAAGCTGATGCCGGAGGAGGCGCAGGCGCTGTCGGCGGGCCTGCGCGAGTCGCTCAACACCAACGGCTTCCCGGACGTCTTCGGCGGCCTGACCCGCACCAACGCGCGCGAGGTCGCCGCGCCCGACCCGGCGCTGGCGAAGAGCCAGGTGGTGATCAACTCCCGCAAGTCGGTCATCAAGGTCCTGGGCACCGCCCCGAGCTGCTCGCGGCGCATCGAAGGCTCCGGTTTCGTGTACGCCGACGAGCGCGTGATGACCAACGCGCACGTGGTCGCGGGCACCCGCCAGATCGAGGTCGAAACCCAGAACGACGGCCGCCTCCAGGGCAAAGTCGTCGTGTACGACCCCCAGCGCGACCTGGCGGTCCTCTACGTGCCCGGCCTCAAGGCGCCGACCATGAAGTTCGTCAGGAAGCCGGCGGGCACGAGCGCCAACGCCATCGTGCTGGGCTTCCCGCTCGACGGCCCGTACAACGCCCAGGGCGCCCGGGTCCGCGACGTCAGCAACATCACCGGCCCGGACATCTACGACTCGGGCAACGTGACCCGCGAGATCTACACGATCCGCGCGCTGGTGCAGAGCGGCAACAGCGGCGGCCCGCTCATCGCCCCGAACGGCGACGTCCTCGGCGTCATCTTCGCGGCCGCGGCGGACGACCGGAACGTGGGCTTCGCGCTGACGGCCGCGGAGGCAGCCAGCACGGCGCGGCTCGGCATCGAGCGCACCCGCGGCGTAAAGACGGGCGACTGCGCCTGACACCGGTCGGCCCGAGCACGCTGGGCCGGTCGGCGGCCCGCTGATCCGCGACCGGCCGCCGGGCCGGGCCGGGTCGGGTTGCTTGCCGGGTCGGGTTGCTTGCCGGGCCGGGTTGCTTGCCGGGCCGGCGGGTCGCTGGATCGTGCCCGGCTCGCCTGCTCGACCGGCCCACCTCAGCGAGAGGCAAGCCGCGCTGAGCTGTGCTGGGGTCGCACGTGCGGCGCTGGACCCGCGCGCGGCGAGTCGCGCTGTGCTGGCGTCGTGCGTGCTGCGCTGGACCGGTGACCCGCGCGCTGCGCTGGACTGGTGACCCGCGCGCTGCGCTGGACTGGTGACCCGCGTTGCGCTGGACTGGTGACCCGCGTTGCGCTGGACTGGTGACCCGCGTTGCGCTGGACTGGTGACCCGCGTTGCGCTGGACTGGTGACCCGCGTTGCGGT